>SXHS01000087.1 GCA_005773145.1 Planctomycetaceae bacterium
ATACCCGTCTGCAAAGGCTCGCAAACCGGCTGCCGCTTGGCAACGCCGGGGGCGATCTCTTCCACAAAACGACGCTCGGTCGTCTCAATCGGCCCCAGCCCATCCAAGGGATTGCCCAGGGGATCGATGACGCGTCCCATCACGGCGTCCCCCACGGGGACGGAGAGGAGCCGCCCCATGCTCTTGACCTCGTCCCCCTCCTTGATTTGGAGATAATCCCCCAAGATGATCACGCCGACGCTGTCTTCTTCCAGGTTGAAGGCCAGCCCCACCGTGCCACCGGGAAACTCGACCATCTCGCCCGCCATCACGCCGGACAACCCATAGACCCGCGCGATACCATCACCCACTTCCAGGACCGTGCCGACTTCGCGGACATCGATTCGATCTTGATATTGCTCGATTTCCTTTTGGATGACCGAGGCAATTTCACCTGCATTGAATTTCATAGGGATACCCGTGTGTTCGATGCCTACTTCGATTCGGCGAGAGACTCGCCGTCTTGACGAATGGTCGCCATGGCCCGCTGCAGCGTTTCACTTCGCAACCGGCCCAGTTGATTGGCGACGCTCCCATCCAGAATGCGATCGCCGATGCGTACTACCAAGCCACCGATTAAATCGGCGTCGGTCGCGGTTCTCAATGCAACCTTTTTGGCCAGTACCTTTTCCAATGCCTGCGTGATGCGTGTTGTCATCTCGCCATTGATCGGTGTGGCCGTCGTTAGCTCCGCTGCCACCACGCCGCGCCGCTCATTCCACAAAGCTCGCGCCTCGGCAGCCACCCCGCGCAAACACTCCAAACGATTGCGTCGGGCCAGCACCTTCAAGAACGTCATCAGGACCGGCGATAACCGATTCCCCAGGCTCCGCTCCAAAACATGACGCTTTTCCTCGGCCGTCAGGCGAGGGGATGCCAACAATGCGGAAAACTTTGGTTGCGGCGTCAGCACATCGCGCACCAACGCATCGAGTTCGTCGAGCATCGCCTCCGTGCGACCCGACGTCTCAACCGCGCTCAAGAGGGCCTGCGCGTAGACCGCACTGACCTTCTTACGACCAATGTCGGCCGCGTCTGCGTGAGATGAAGCATTTGTCATAAAATGGGTTTCAGTTCTGACTTGGCATCTGATCCAGCGCATCTTGGATCAAACGGCTGTGGTCTTGGGGGTTCAGCTTGGCCTTGACGATGCGACTCGCCAGACCGACCGCCGTATCCACCGACTTCTCCGCTAGTTCTTGCAACGCCTGCTGCTTGGCAACCCCGATCTCGCGCAGAGCCCGGTCTTTTTCCGAGCGGGCCGCCGCCTGCGCCTCGCCAAACACCTGCTGCTTGTGCTCCTCAGCCTCCTTGCGGGCCATCTCCAAGAGGCGGCGCACTTCGTCGGCGGCGCCATCCAATTTAGCCTGGTGCGCCGACAATAGCTGTTTGGCGGACTCGTGGTTGCGCTCCGCCGCGGCGATGTTATCCGCTACCGATCGCTCCCGCTGATCCAACGCCGCGCTGATCGGTCCCCAGGCAAACTTCCAGAGAATCAACATCAGCACGAGAAAAACAATGGCCGTCACGATGGCCAAGTCCGGGTCCACGGTCAAAGGGTTCGCGGACGCGCCGTGCGCAGCACCCTCGCCGTGTGCGTCAGCCCCATGCTCGCCAGTCGCAGCATGTCCCTCGCTGGGGTCCTCCGCATGAGCCGCGTCGCCATGACCGGCAGCATCGTGAGCCTCGGCCCCCCAGGCCGTTCGCCCTAATCCCCCGCCTGAGAGCAGGGCCAGGGCCACCGTCCAAGCGAACCAGCCGCCACACACAAACCGGCCACGCCACCGCCCATTAAGCGGCGACGTTCGGAATTGCAACGCACCAGTCGCCACCCCGTGCGAGCACGCGTAAGATCTTATAGTCATCGCTTCTCTCGCCATTTTTCCCAAAAACGGATCGGGCATTTCCCCAGCGGCCAAGCCACGCCGAACACCAGCAGGAGGCTTGCGTGACCCGCCATCGCGAAATCGCGCGGCGCGGAATCACACCACCCCGGCGCAGTGCCACGGCGCAACATCGTCACAAGCCCCGGCCAAGCCCGGATCTTGCACCCACCGGGCTTTACATCTTGGCCATCATGCAGACGATGAGCGCGAAGAAGGTCGCCCCTTCAATCAACGCTGCGGCAATAATCATGGCCGTCTGCACATTGCCGGCCACCTCAGGTTGCCGAGCCATCGATTCGACCGCCGCCGTGCCAATCTTGCCAATGCCGAAACCGGCACCCAGCAGCACGAGCCCCGCTCCAATTGCCTGGCCAACCAAAATTTGAGTCGAAGCACCGCCGTCCTGCGCCATCGCGGGGCCAGCGACACATACGACTGCAACCAACACCATGAACAGAATTTTCGTCCAACGTACCACCATCAGTCTCCTGTCATAACAGCCACATGAAACAGATCGGACACTTCACCCGTCTAGTGTGGATGAACCGCCATGCCGATAAACAACGCCGAAAGAAACGTGAAAATATAGGCCTGCAAAAAGGCCACAAATAGCTCCAACATGCTCAATGCCACGGCCCCCACAACGCTGGCCACGGACACCCCCATAAACAGCGGCAACGCGGCACCACCCACTGCAGCCACGAATGCCACTAATACGCCCAACACCAAATGCCCCGCCATCATGTTCGCCAACAGACGCACGGACAACACAAAGTGCTTAATGACCAGCCCCAGAATCTCGATGGCAAACACCATGGGCTTGAGCAAAACCGCCAAGACCAACGGCAACTCCATATGCGGCACCTGAGACCGCCAGTAGCCGATGACCCCCATTTTCACCATGCCCGTACCGATCACGGTCAGAAAGGTCACCATCGCTAAGGCGCCCGTTGTCGCCAAAGCGCCCGTCGGCGAACCCAACCAAGGGATCATACCCAACAGGTTGCAGACCAGGATAAAAAAGAACAGCGACCACAGCAGCGGCAAGAAGCGATCCGCATCATGCTTGCCAATCGCCGGCCGAGCCACCTGATCGCGAATAAAGACTAACATTGTCTCAAGGAAATTCCACCAACGGCCTCGTGGCATTCCGCCGCCCGACATGCGATTGGCCAAGCAGACAAACGTCACGGCCACCAGACACGCCGCCAGCACCTCCAAGACCATGAACTTCGTCAGATGGCCGTCCAATGGCTCCAACAACTGATCCACCAGCGCCACGCCGGTGCGCGGCTGCCAAATGACATCATGCCAATCGCGGAATTGAGGCACATGCACCTGACCACCAAGCGCCCGCGGTACCTGAAAATAATCCGCATCCTTGACGTGCTCGATCAAATGCACCGGATCGAGCGGATTACTTGCATGCTCTGCCATGATTTCTCACCGCCGAGGGGCGATTCGCAATGGAGCCAAGCTCGCAAATGCTTGACACGTCTCAATTGCTAACACCACCAAGTAGAAAAACAATACATACTGGATGAAACCCGCGCTCGCTAGCGGTCGCGAAAAAAAATGTGCAAAAACACAGGCGGCCAAAGGCAGACTGAGCCGCATCGCCATCGCCACCAGCGTACGTTGCCAAACCTGCGCCGCAGCATTCGACAACCCCACCGCCAAGCATGCCCCAGTCCCTGCCACCCCACAAATCACGACCGCTCCCACCACACTCCACACACCCGCCCAGCCATGCGACCAAACCGCCCAACCGCCTACCGGCAAACTAGTCCCGATCAGCCCCAACCACAAAACGATCCAACTGGCCAATCCCCCTCGCCCCCGTGGCACGTGACCCGCCACATCGCCAACGCGAACCAGCGGACGCTCAGCATCTCGCGGGGCCGAACCCGAAATCGCCGCCGACCCTACTCGGACCGCCTGCGGCGCGACTGCTTGTTCACCATCTGCAGCAGATGCCATACGCCTAATATCAACCCCAAGCCGAACCCTAACGCCGTGAACAAGACACGCGTGCCGAGCCAACGGTCCGCCCACACACCCACCACGCCCGGCACCACCATCTCCATCGAGACGGTCATAATCCGCGACGCCCAAGAGTAGGCGACCGCCGACGACGAGCGACCATCAGCAGGCGAGGATTCGTCCACCCGCTCGGCCGGCTCCGGTCCACTGTCCGCCGATTTATCCACAAAAACACCGCGAAAACGCCCAAATCTCTCGCGTCAGGGCCCCAATCTAATGCAACCTTCCCAGATGGTCAACCGGCGCTGAGGCCGACTTCGTGTTTTTTTTCACAAAGTTTTTCGGCAAGGGTCCGGCCCACCCCAAGTCGCCACATGCCCCTGCAGAGGGGGTCGGCTGTTGCGTTTTCGCTCGGCCTCAACTAGACTGAAAAATAGATAGAATAGATAAGACCGGCGAAGTCCAAACGACCCGAGCCAGCAGCGGATTGGGTCGTCGGCTTCCCCTCGGAACTGCCGGTGGCGACCCTCGCCTGAGATCCGACGACTGCGGGCCGCTTTCCGGTTAACTTAAATCCGTCCCATGAGGCAAAGGGGTACGTGCCTTGATAACTGCGGCAACTCTACGCAACCAAACGGCGAAGGACCTGTCCCAAATGGCCAAGAAACGCGGGCTAGCGGGCTGGCACTCCATGTCCAAGGCCGAATTGGTCAAAGCACTCGTCCGCCAAGCCACACGGACGGGGGACCAGCGCCGCAGCCGGACCACCCAAGAAACGGCTGCCACCTCGACCCACCCCAGCCAAAAATCGCGCGCGGCCCAAATGCGAGCAGACCGAGGTAGCCAAGGGGCCGCACTGGCCCCTCTCAAGTCCACCAAGGGGTTAAAGCACCCACCGGCGATCAAGGCACCCGCCGTCCAGGCCGTTGCCGTCCAGGCGCCTACGGCCAAGCCGGACAAGCCGGCTAAAATGGTCCGAATGGACAAACCGGTCAGACAGGCGTCCAAGCCCGCAAAACCCACCAAGCCATCGCGGCCACGCGACCCGCAGATCGACCAACGCATTCAAGAAGATCGAATGGCTCGGCAGCGCATGAAGGACCTGTCGTTTTCGCCGATCGCCAAGAACGCAGCCAGCCGCGGGCCAGTGGCGGAGACCGACCCCACGTCCAAGGATCGGCTGATCCTGATGGTGCGCGACGCCTACTGGTTGCAGGCCTATTGGGAATTGAAGCCGGCCAGCATCCAGCGGGCGCAGGCGGCGCTGGCCCTGCACTGGCACACGGCCAAACCCGTATTGCGGGTCTTGCGACTGGAACGAGGCCCTTCCAACACTTCAGAACAAGTCGCGCGGGACATGCCGATTCATGGCGGCGTTCGCAATTGGTACGTGCATGTGGACAATCCTCCCGGTCGCTATTGCGTTGAAGTGGGCTATCTGGCGGCAAACAAGAGATTCTATCGCTTGGTTCGCAGCAATGTCGTCACCACGCCTCGCCCCGGCAGCACCGAGATCATCGATGGGAACTGGACGGATATCGCCGAGAATTGCGAGAAGGTTTTCGCCATGAGTGGCGGGTACGGCGCGGAATCCAACGACGGTCAACTCAAGGAAATGCTGGAGGAACGCCTGCGCCGCCCGATCGGCCCAACGGCCCATAACCCCTTTGGCGCTGGCGCGATGGCCGATACCACCAAGGAACGCCCCTTCGCCGTTCAGGTCGATGCGGAAATGATCGTGTATGGCATCACCCGACCAGGCGCCTATGTCACGATGGGCGGGGAACCGATCAAAATACGCGCCGACGGCACGTTCACGGCTCGTGTGGACCTGCCCGAACGCCGCCAGGTCGTCCCCATCGTGGCCAGTAGCCCGGATGGCACCGACGAACAGACCGTCGTCCTAGCCATCGAACGCAATACCAAGGTGATGGAAACGGTCACACGACATGCGGCCGACGACTAAGGCTGCATACCCCGTATCTCTTGTCGTATCGCGCGCTTCCTGTTAGCATGCGCGAAGGCGGTTGGCTGGATTTGGTCGTTGATTGACGCTCAGCGATTTCGTGCAAACGGCAATTGCCTCTGCCATGCTCGTGTTGTTGGAGATGATTTTTTGGGGAGCCGATAAGAGACCTGCAGGGGACCGGATTAAATCGGCCTTGGCCGCGTGTATAGCCAGATGTGGAGGGGCTCCGGCCCGTCCACTTGTCCTGGATCACACAATCCTTGGCCTAGGTCCCCACCTTATGGTACGCAGGCTCTCACAAAACTCTTCGCCACGGCATTGCGGTGGAGGTGTTGCCGGTTGTTTATGCGGTGTTGACTGTTGATGCAGTGTTGGCTTGGGCTTGCGTCTGGTTCGATCCTCGGTTCGATTCGATTTCTGGCATGTCGCGTCTATCAGCCCAACGTGAGGCTTTGTTGGCGCTGATCCGTTCATTCGGCAGCTGCGCGGTTGCGTATTCTGGCGGAGTGGATAGTGCGGTGGTGGCCCAGGCCGCCCGACTGGCCCTGGCCGATCGCGCCGTGGCCATCACCGGAGTCAGCGCCAGTTTGGCATCCGGCGAGCTGGAGGCCGCGCAACAGCTGGCTCGACAAATCGGCATCCGCCACGAGGTCCTGTCGACCCATGAATTCGAACAGGACGCCTACACCCGCAACCATGGCGACCGTTGCTACCACTGCAAGACCGAGTTGTACGCGCAGATAACGCAAGCGGCTCAGCGGCTGCAGCTGGCCGTGCTGGTCAACGGCGCCAATCAAGACGACGTGGGGGACTATCGTCCCGGCATGCAGGCGGCTCAGCAGCATCACGTGCGTAGTCCGTTGCTCGAGTGTGGTCTCACCAAGGCCGACGTGCGCGGGCTCGCCGCGCACTGGCAACTCGCGGTGTGGGACAAGCCGGCCTCCCCCTGTTTGTCGAGCCGCGTGCAATATGGCGTTGCCGTGAATCCACAACGGCTGGCGATGGTCGATCGGGCGGAACATTATCTGCGCGAGCTGGGCCTACGCGAGGTACGGGTGCGAATCCATGACGGCGATCTGGCACGCATCGAGATTCCCCTGGCAGACCTGCCACGGCTGGCGAACCCGTCCGTCCGTGAGGGGCTGGTCGCCCATCTACGAGCCCTCGGCTGCCAATTCGTAACGCTGGACTTGGAAGGATTTCGTTCCGGCAGCCTGAATCGAATGTTGTCGGCGCCACCGCAATTGCATGAGATTTCCCTGAGCACGCGTGATGCATGAGTCGTCGTCCCAACCGTTGCTTTCAGCCGAGCCCGACTTGACGGGGCGTCACTTGGGAGATTATCGCCTGCTGCGGCGTTTGGGGCGTGGCGGAATGGCCGTGGTCTACCTGGCCCGTCAGGAGTCCTTACAGCGACAGGTGGCGGTAAAGGTATTAAGGGCCCAATTGGCATTGGACGCAACTTACGTCCAACGCTTTCGCAATGAGGCTCAGGCAGCCGCCGCTCTTGTGCATGCGAATATCGTGCAGATCTACGAAGTGGGCCAAGTCGATGGTATTCACTTCATCGCACAGGAATACGTGGCCGGGAGCAGTTTGAAGCAATATTTCTCACGCGATGGCGCACTCACAGGCGCCGACGCGTTATTGGTGATGTGTCAGGTCGCGTCCGCTCTGCACAAGGCCTCGCAGATTGGCATCGTCCACCGAGATATCAAGCCCGAGAACATCCTCATCAATGCCGACGGCGAAGTCAAAGTTGCCGATTTCGGCCTGGCACGCGCCGCCAATCGTCTTCCTGATGCGCATTTGACAGACACCGGGGTCACGATGGGCACGCCGGTGTACATGAGCCCGGAGCAGATCGAAGGACGACCGCTCGATATCCGTAGCGACATCTATTCATTTGGCGTCACCAGCTTTCACATGTTGGCCGGACGTCCACCATTCGAGGGGGACACGCCCATGAATGTGGCCATCCAGCACCTCCAGACCCAGCCCCCCTCACTCGCCGAGCTGAGACCGGACCTGCCGGAACCCCTGTGCCGTATCATTCATCGCATGCTGAACAAAACGCCCCAAGACCGTTTCCAGGACGCTAGCGAATTGGTCGCGGCCCTGCGGGGCCTCTCCAGCGACGCCCGACTAACGCCCGACGCCAGTCGTCCTTCGCGGGCGATTTTACCGTCGGCCGCCAACCGGCCGGCACGAACCGCCCGCAATCCACTGGCTGCGACCGAAGCCCTACAACAACTCATGGCCGCTCCGTCAGCGACCGGCCGATTCGCATTGCTGAGATCGCGCGGCTGGATCCTCGGGATGGGCGTGGCCTTCTTAATCGGCGGATTCGCGGCGCGCGCGGGGCGCTCCGTGGACCCGTTAAGCCCAGGCATTCGCGGCAACTCCACCCCCGTG
>SXHS01000013.1 GCA_005773145.1 Planctomycetaceae bacterium
CAGACGCCCTTCGGCATCCGTGTTGAGCACTTCGATGGTGGTGCCATTGCGCGCTACGAGTACATCGCCTAGCTTGAAGGCGGCGGAACCGGGCATATTTTCCACCAATCCGGCCAACGCCACCACATTGATGGGCAACTGGAGCTGGACGATTGCTTGAAACGCACCCAACACCGTGGCCGCTCCCGCCATGTCCATTTTCATCGTGTGCATACTCTCGCTGGGCTTCAGTGACAGCCCGCCAGAATCAAAGGTCACGCCCTTTCCGATCAAGGCCAGTGGGGGGCGGCTGGGGTCGGCACCCGTGTATTTGAGTTGGACCAAGCGAGCGGGCCGCGACGAACCGCGCGCCACGGCCAACAACGCGCCACATCGTTCCTTTTCCAGTCGCGCCACGTCCCAAACATCAATCGTCGTACCCGTGCGCTGCGCCACCTCTTGCGCCGCATCGGCGAATGTTTCTGGGTACAGATACTGAGGCGGCTCGTTCACCAAACGGCGTGTCAAGTTGACGGCCTCGGCGACGTGACGCGCGGTCTCCAGTACGGTGGCCGATGTGCCATGACACACGACCTCGGCGAACGGCAGGCGAGTCTTCTCGGCTCGGTAGAGGTCCTGACCGTGGCATGCCACGAGCGCCCCGACCAGGCCGTGTTCGGCGGCTGCCGCGGGCCATTGAGGATCGAAGTACCAACCAACTCGCGTCCTGGGGCGCGCGGACAGATGGCGAGCGGCCGTCCCCATGGCGCGAGAGAGGGCCCCCCAGTCCAACGGTTGCGATGAACCCAATCCCACCACCACAGCCCGTCGTGCCTTAAGGCCACGTGGCTCTACCAAGGAGAGGAGCTCGTTCGCCTTGCCTTGAAACTCGCCCTCATCCACCATGCGATCCAGCAGGCCTTCCGTGGCGCGATTCAACTGTTCGGAGGCCTGAGTATGCTGGCGGTTGGAGTACATTCCCACCACCACCGCATCGGCCTCAAGCTCCGTTACAGGGGTCTCGGTCGGAGTGATTTTCATAGGGATGCGCCGCTTATTCGTGTCAGTTTGCGAAACGGTTCAGGCAGCTGAGGCCCGCACGTAGTGGATGACCAGGTCCGTAGATTGTAGGGAAGTCGCGGCCGGGGAGCAACGCGGCCCTTCGACCCCGGCTTGCCAGTCGTCTCGATCGCCGAAAAGCCTACCGCCTCGACGGATGTGCATAGGCCGTGGATCGATTTTCTGATATGTATCTAACGCAGGTGGAATATGGGCTATAGAACGTTACGAGCATGCGTGCAGGATCTGCAGCGGACCGGGCAGCTGATCGTCGTCGACGATCCCGTCGACGCGCGTCTGGAGGTCTCGGAGATCCACCGACGTGTGTTTCGATCACAAGGACCGGCACTACTATTCACACGCGTCCACAACTGTCGGTTTCCGATGGTTTCCAACTTGTTCGGTACTGAGGCTCGTACCCATTTTTTGTTTCGCGACACGTTGGATCGAGTCCAGCAGTTGGTGAAGCTCAAGACCGATCCCGGTGCGGCGTTGCGCCATCCTTGGCGATCGTTGTCGGCCCTGCGTGGAGGATGGCACATGCTACCTCGTCGCACGCGCCGCGCTCCGATTCTAAAGCATGAGACGCACATCGACCAATTGCCTCAGCAAGTAAGTTGGCCAGACGACGGGGGCGCTTTCATCACATTGCCACTGGTGTACACGGAAGATGTCGAGCACCCCGGAATGATGCGATCCAATTTGGGCATGTATCGCATTCAATTGTCCGGTGGCTCGTATCAGCCGAATACAGAGATCGGTCTGCACTATCAATTGCACCGGGGCATCGGCGTGCACCACGCAGCTGCCCTTCGCCAAGGGTTGCCTTTTCGCGTGCAGATTTTCGTAGGGGGAGCACCGGCGGCGATGGTGGCCGCCGTCATGCCGCTCCCCGAAGGGCTTTCCGAATTGGGATTCGCGGGGGCTCTGGGCGGCTATCGATTTCCGATGGTCACGCCCGCCGGTGGCTTGCCGATCTACGCGGAGGCCGATTTTTGCATTTGTGGAACCGTGGAATCGGGCCGCCTCTTGCCGGAAGGGCCCTTCGGAGATCATTTGGGCTATTACAGCTTGGTCCACGATTTCCCGGTGCTGAAAGTTGAACGAGTCTACCATCGTCCTGATCCCATCTGGCCCTTCACCGTCGTTGGTCGACCGCCGCAAGAAGACACGATGTTCGGCAAGTTGATTCACGACTTGACGGGGCCCGTGATTCCGACGGTTCTCCCCGGCGTGCATGCGGTCCATGCCGTGGATGCGGCTGGCGTGCATCCGCTGCTATTGGCCATCGGAAACGAACGCTACGTTCCCTACGAGCAGCGGGATCGGCCGCGTGAACTTTTAACACAAGCCCACGCGATTCTGGGACAGGGGCAGCTCTCGCTGGCCAAGTACCTCTTGATCGTGGCCCACGACGATGATCCTCAACTGCGAATTGCCGATATTCCCGCGTTTTTTCGGCATCTGTTGCTGCGCATCGATTGGCAACGGGATTTGCATTTCCAGACTCGTACGACCGTGGATACGCTGGACTATTCCGGGACCGGTTTAAATGAAGGCTCCAAAGTCGTGATGGCGGCGGTCGGCCAGCCACGACGCCAGTTGCCGGTGGCGATTCCCTCCCCACTGAGATTGCCGACGGGATTTGGGGAGCCCCGCGCGGGCCTTCCCGGGATTCTATTGGTACAGGGACCCAATCCATCGGCCACATTGTCGTCGTTTTGCCGGGCCCTGGATCCGCAGGATGCGATCAACCAATTCCCGCTGGTCGTTCTGGTCGACGACAGCGATTTTTCCAATCGTTCTTGGGACAATTTTCTCTGGACCACATTCACGCGTAGCAATCCGGCCGTGGATATGGATGGCATTGGGGCCGCGATTGCCGATAAACATTGGGGTTGCAGCGGAAGTCTCGTAATTGACGCGCGCATCAAACCACACCACGCGCCCCCTTTGCTCGAAGATCCAGCGACTACTCGCCGGGTTGATGCGTTGGCGAGTCGCGGCAAGGAAATATCACGGTGGTTGTAACAGGGAGCCCACGTGAAGATGTCTGATGCATTGTGGTGGCTGGCGTTGGCGGGCTTGGCATGTGTCGGCGCAACTTGCGGCAGCTTTTTGAATGTGGTGATTTATCGCGTGCCGCGTAGCATGAGTATTGCGTATCCGCACTCTCGATGCCCTCAATGCGCTCACGTCATATATCCCAGCGACAATATTCCGATTGTCAGTTGGTTTTGGCTACGCGGCCGGTGTCGCCATTGTCGTCGCGACATTTCCCTGCGTTACCCGGCCATGGAAGCGTTGGCCATGCTAATGTTTCTCGTGGTTGGCTTACGCCACATTTTCTTGATAGGACGTCCGGACCACCGAGTTTGGTCGGCGGCATCGTGGTTGTTGGACCACCCCGATCGTTGGGTTTGGTACGCCGCTCACATGGTGTTGTTGCTGACGGTTCTTTCGGCGGCCTGCATCGCGCGGGAGGGGATCGGCGTTCCGCTGCGATTGATGCTCCCCGCCACGCTTGTGGGTTGCACGGTTACGGCGTCCGCAGAGGCCCTTGCGACGTGGGCACGGCGGGGAGTCCCGCTGGCCGTTCCCGCCGTCGGAAGCGTGAGTGCTTGGCAAGCGGCCGGTCTCGGTCTGGCAGTTGGCGCATGGCTGGCCGCCTGGGCGCAGTGGGCATATCCGGACGGCGCGGGGCCCCCGGGCATGCGGCGCTCCGGCATTGCCGCAGGCGCCCTCGCAGGGCTATATTTGGGGCCTTGGTGGGCAATTTTCACTTTAATCGTGACAAGCCTCCTGCAACGCGGCCGTGTCTATGTGGCGCCGGATTGGCGGGCCGCTTATGGTGAATGGATGATGTGGCTCCTTGCAGTCACGCTGGTCGTAGTTCTCCTGCACGGTCCCCAAGGCCCGTCGACACGCCTCGATTCACCCCTGCGTTTGGAAGTGGCGACGGTCATCGCAACGGTGGTCATCACCGCAATGGCCATGGCCAATCGCCGTAGTCAGTTGCCGATCGTGGATCCTGCGAGCGCGTGAGACCCCTAGGTTGTATCAGTTCAATCGCCAATGGGAGGGATACGGTAATGACATCGGATGATATGAAGCACCATGAGTTGGCCGCCAATCTACAGCGCATCCTGCAGTCCCCAACCTACCGGCTGGCCGAGGAGGACGTGGCCTTCCTGCAGCGCCCGGAAATGCGCCCCGTGCGAGTACAATTGGAACTTCTCAAGCCCGAGATGAGCTTCTGTGAACAACAGATTCGCTCGACCGTCGTGGTGTTTGGCGGAACACAATTGGTCTCACGAGCCGATGCCGAACAACGACTCGAATCGGCCCGGCGGAAATTAGCGAGCCATCCGCAGGACACGCGGCTGGGACGGGCCGTGGCTCGGGCCGAGCGAGTTCTGGCTAAGGCCAATTACTACGACGAGGCGTTGGCATTTGCCCGGTTGGTCTCATCCGTCTGCCAACGAAAGGGAGAATGCGACTACGTTGTGGTGACCGGTGGCGGCCCTGGCATCATGGAGGCCGCCAATCGGGGTGCTTACGAGGCGGGCGCGAAGTCGGTCGGGCTCAATATTACGCTTCCCGAAGAGCAGCGTCCCAACCCTTACATCACGCCGGAGTTGTGCTTTCAGTTTCACTATTTCGCCCTGCGCAAGATGCATTTCCTCTTGCGTGCCAAGGCTTTGGTCGTTTTCCCAGGCGGGTTCGGAACCGTGGATGAGCTGTTCGACGCGCTCACCTTAAGGCAGACCGGACTGATGCAGGCGATCCCCATCATCCTCTACGGACGAGACTATTGGCAACGCGTCCTCGACTTTCAATTTCTGGCGGATGAAGGGGTCATCGCCGATGAACATTTGGCGCTGATTGACTACGCCGAGTCCCCCAGCGAGGCCTGGGACATCATTCAGCAATTTCATGCGACCGGTGGTACCAAGTAAGCGTAGATCCCCACGAAGTGGCAGGTGCTGCCGGCAATCACCAGCATGTGCCACGCCGCGTGGAAAAATCGCACCCGTCGATCATTCACCAGAAATATCGTGCCAATCGTGTAACACAAACCGCCGGCCAGCATCCACCAAAGACAGACGCTCGGCACTATTCCAATCAACGACCAACCGCTCAGAATGGGGAGCCAACCCAACAACAGGTAGATCGGCATGGCAACAGCATTAACGCGATGTGCCCAGATGACCTTCGAAAAGAATCCCGTCAGTGCAATTCCCCACATCACGGCGAACAAGAGCATCCACATGCCGCCACGGAGGTACACCAATGCAAACGGCGTGAACGTGCCGGCAATAAACACATAGATGAAGGCCTGATCCAGGATGCGAAACACGTGCTTCAACCGCGGTTGCTGCACGGCATGCGACAGGGTCGAAAACGCATACACAGCCACCAGGGACGTGCCATAGATGACACACGACGCCGTGTACCACGCGTCCGCCTGGTGCCGGGCCGTTGCCAGCAATGCCATGGCGCCGGCGATGGCCAATACGCACCCCGTGCCATGGGTGACGCTGTTGATGACTTCCTCGCCGTAAGTACGCCAGCCGGCAGAAACTTGGTTTGAAGTCGGCGCTGAGTTCATGCGTGCCTCACAAACGAATGACGGTCCCAGTGTCTATTGAATCAACCTCGACGATGCCCAATCGGACTCCATTCCTATTCTAGCGGGTTTTCATCGGTTGCAAGAGTCGACCGTCTCGAATGAATTGCCTCGTACGTGTTTCGCCTGCTGCGATCGCGGAAGATTTAGCGGCAAAACAATTACCAAGGGCCACCCGTCTCATCAGCCGGAGACCGCTAGTACCGCGAACTTGAAATTCTGTGCCACTAAAAAGGAAGCCTCCCCAGCTTCCCCAAGACGTTTTTTCCTCACGATGTGCATTCCTCAAAAACGTTTATTCTTCAAGAACGTGTATACCTCAGCATCGTGAATACTTCTGACTCCCTCCCCCGTGCGGGGAGGGTTGGGGAGGGGGTTGCCAAGTGAGCGCCCGATGTCCTCGACCTCCGTCGGATCGTTGCCACGTTCTCGCGCCAATTCACCTTTTTCTTTATCGCGGTACGTCTTGGGAATACACCCCCCTCCCCAACCCTCCCCGTAGGGAGACAACTGTGATACTTCTCCGCCGGGACGCAGCCATACAAC
>SXHS01000088.1 GCA_005773145.1 Planctomycetaceae bacterium
CGATCTTGTCGTAGGCGGTTTCCACCACAGGCCGTGGTCGAATGTCACTCTCCACGGCATTGAAGAGATTAACGGCGAAACGCTGATCGACCTGCTCAGCCGCCGCTCCCCCTTCTCGCACTCGATACACGCCTAGCTGATGGGTCTTGCCGAACAGAAAGCGGTTTTCCAAGCCGCGGGCGATTTTGACATGTTCGCCATTTGGGCATTCCACATCGATCTCTTCGACAGGGGCCGTGGCACGCAACGAAATCTCCTGACCGGGGCGCACATTGGCCCAGAGTGAATCCACGCTCGGCCGCCCCAACTGTTCGACGATGTTCTTGAAGAAGAGCGGGAAACTCAACTTCCATGGCCAGTCCGTATTGCGGTATGACTCTCCTTGCTCGCTCTTCCCAGCAAGCTCAAAGCCCACTACCACATCCCGAAAGCCCTCGCGCGGGCCAATGACGAACAGCGGGCCGATATCTGAATCCACCAGCACCTCATGCCCTGGCGGACCCTTGATCGGTGTCCCCTCGGCGATCAACACATCCGACATCTCCACGAGGTACATCAAAGGATGAGATCGATCCACGTCAATAATCTGCGGTGTGGCCTGCGCCGGCAGGGCGGCCCATTCCTTAGTGGGAGGAACGCGGCCCAGAAACAGCGTGTCGGCCTGCGGAAGTTGTGGCGGCGCGCAATGATCGTAAATGACCAGGTCGTAGTTGCCTTGGTCCGCTGCCTTTTGGTACGTTTCCCCGATCAACGCGTCGGGAGCCGTCACCGATATCTTGGCGTGCTGACGGATGTCCGCAGTGTTGAGCGCCAATTGTAGGTACTCATTGCCCGGCGTCACTAAGAGAACCTCGGCCGGGTGCGCGGCGTTGACCACGCAATGTGCCACGTTGTCCAGGGCGAGGTGGTCGGAGTCTTCCACAACCAAGCGAAATACGCCCTCCGTCAATTGTTGCAATTGAAATTCAACACTCCGTCCCTCGTTAGCTGCTACGGTCACCTCCTGAAAGTCGAGCAATCGGTCTTCCCCGTTCTCGTCCAAATGCAGTGCCACCCGCAGCGTCCGTTCTTGGTTCGCATGGTTCGCCAGCCTCGCGAAAACATCGAGCTGGTCGGGCTGCTTGGGCCGTGGCGTCACCTGGAAAGCTTGGATGGCCACGTTCTCTGCTTCTGATTTGCCACTGGGAATGTAGACCGGCCGTAGATTACCCATGGAGAAATCGGGAGGAGCCGCCAGTCCCCCGTCGCTGAAAATCAGCAGCTCGGCGGGTTGCGCGTCGGCCGCCGGTCGATCTCGGGTATCGGCGGCCGTCCGTCCTGGATTGGCCAAGCCAGCCGCTGCCCGGAGCGCCTCGGTTAAATCGGTCGGACGTTGCGTGGGCTGAACAGCAGCCAGTTTCTTCAGCAGCAGCAGGTGATCGGTGGTGAAAGGCTGTTCCACTCGGGCGCTATCGGAAAAACTGATGATCATTGCCGTATCACCCGGCTTGAGCTGGTTGCGAATTGTATCTTCAGCCCGTTTTTTCGCCATCTCGAGGCGAGTGGGCAATTCATCCGTCGCGCTCATGCTGGCCGAATTGTCCAGCAAGAAGATAAAGCGATTCCCCAGCAGCTGTTGACTCTGCCAGCTAGGGCGCAGGCAAGCCAGGATCAGTAACCCGATGAGCAACAACTGCAGATACAACAGTAGGCTCTGTCGTAACTTTTGCCAGAGACTATTGACGTGCAGATCCTCGATACTGCGACGCCAGAGGTAGGTGCTCGAAACCGGTACGGGCTCGCGACGCAACTTCAAAAAGTACAACGCGACAATCGCGAACGGGATGGCAGCCAGGAGCCCCCATTGCCAGCCCGTCAACATGTTGAAAAACACGTTCATCGCACGAGGCCTCGCTCACGCAGATAGCCGAGCACCAACGATTGCACGGAGTGGGCAGTACTGGCGGGCAGATAGGCAATTCCGCGGCGGAGGCAAAAGTCCCGGGCCCCTTGGCGAAAGGCCGCCAACGTACGTTGATACTGATCCAACAGCGGTTTGCTGATGGTAATGTCCGCCTTATCGTCATCCTCGCAATCCACCAACTGTAAATCCCCTTGTAGCGTCGGCTGCAATTCCTCGGGGGACAGCACATGTACGACGTAAATGTCCAAGTCGTGGGCGAGCAAGTAGCGCAGCCCCGATTCATACCCTTCTTTGTCCAAGAGGTCACTGATTAACACCACTATGCCTTTTCCCGTCGTCCGGAGGCAGAAGGTCTTCAGCCCCTCCGTCAGCGACACATTCTGTCCCGCTTGGATCGCTTCCAGATCGCGCAGCATGCGCCAGACTTGATGACGACCGCGCAGCGTGCGCGCTTCGCCACTGCGGGCGTTCGAAAGGGGCGCGACCCGTACCTGATCGGCCCGACACAAACCCACAAAGGCCAACGCAGCTGCCAATTGTTTGGCATATTGCAGCTTATTCGGATTGCCGAAGTCCATCGAGGTGCTGGCGTCGATCAGGGTGAAAAAACGCAAGTCCTCTTCTTCCAGAAACAGCTTGAGGAACAGGCGGTCCAGGCGCGCGTAAAGATTCCAATCCACGAAGCGCAGATCGTCCCCCGACACGTAGCTGCGGTAGTCGGCGAACTCGACGCTTTGACCCTGTCGTCGACTGCGGCGCTCCCCCTTGAATCGCCCACGGAAAATCTTGCGGCTCACCAGCTCCATGTGCTCCAACTGCGTCATCAATTCTGGGCTGAGAAGCGAGGCGGCGGAGGACTCGATACGTGGACGAGCGGATTGGCTCAACATGACGATTCCTGCTGGTAGTGACGACGCATCTCAACGAGGAGCCGCGACCGGGTCGGCCTTTTCGGGCAACTTTTCGAGGATCTCCAGCAGGACTCGGTCCGAATTCAGTCCTTCCGCTTGCGCCTCGAAATTCAAGATGACGCGATGCCGTAACGCTGGCAGAAAGTTGCGCCGAACGTCTTCAAAGGAAACATTGAACCGCCCATCCAACAAAGCCCTGACCTTCGCGGCCAATGCCAGGGTCTGCGCGGCACGCGGACTGGCACCCCATCGCAAGTACTGATTGGTGACTGGCAACGCTAGGGCCCCCTCGGGGTGCGTGGCCATCGTCAAACGGACGATGTAGTCCTGCACATGGGGGGCCAATACCACCTCACGTATCAGCTGCTGCCAGCGCAAGATTTCTTCCCCGTTCATCACGGGACTCGGCTCGGTTTGGATTCCCATCGTCGTTCGCTCCACGATGGCAGCCAATTCGGCTCGCGTCGAATAGCCGACCACCAACTTGAAGAAGAATCGGTCCAGCTGCGCTTCGGGAAGCGGATACGTTCCTTCCTGCTCGATGGGATTCTGCGTCGCCATTACAAAAAACGGCTTCTTGAGCTCGAAGCGTTGACCGGCAATCGTCACCGTCCCTTCTTGCATGGTCTCGAGCAGCGCGGATTGGGTCTTGGGCGTGGCGCGGTTGATCTCGTCCGCCAGACAAATCTGCGTGAAGAGCGGCCCCTTCTGGAATTCAAACACGCGCCGTCCATCCACCGTTTCCGTGACCAAATTCGTGCCGAGGATGTCGGCGGGCATCAGGTCGGGTGTGAACTGGATGCGTGAGTATTGCAGATCCAATGTCTTGGCCAACGTGCGCACCAGCAGGGTCTTACCCAGGCCGGGAACGCCCTCCAACAGACAATGGCCGCCGACAAACAGACAGGTTAAGACCCCCTGGACCACATCCTCATGCCCCACAATCACGCGCCCGATCTGTTCCCGCAGGCTGGCGTACCGCCGACCAAACTCGTCGGCCCGTTGCTGCATCGAAGTCGCCACATCGGTCATGATTGCCTCGCTGTTGGGTTGGTTGGGCGAAGGATCGTCTTAGTTACCATCGGGGTTGGGTTTCGATTCGGATCCGGGCTCAGGGGGCTTGGACTTGGGTTGAGGCGGTGGCAGGGGCTCGTCTTTCCAGACGTCCCGTTTGGCCCGTAATAGACGCGAAGTATAACTATCTTGGTCACTCCCTACAGTGGGGGGGTCGGGAGCAGTGGCGGGTGGCGCCGTGGGTGAGGACGTGTTTGTGCCCCAGTCCACAGGTGTTGTGGTAGAGGTCGGTGACGGTTCGCCCGCTTCGAATCGAGTCGCGGCCCGGCGTTGTTCGATGTCGGTGCCGACCTCGCGTTTGCGGGCCTGCAGTTGTTTCAGGCGGGAATCCGATGAGCCGTCGTCGGCCCGTTGGCCCGATCGGCCTCGCAGCCACATCCAGAGGGTGGACAGCCACGTCCAGCGCAGGGCCACGCGGCGGATGAAAACGTCACCGGCGAAGACCGTGGCGGCCAACACCAACAGCGAAGGCCAAATGATGCGGCTACTCGCGGCTTTTTGTAACGTGGAACGAAACGTGTCCGATTGCAAGAGCCGACTGAATTCGCTCTCGGTTAAACTGCCATCCAGCAGTTGGCCGGGTTGGCCCCCCTTGGGTACCAAGGACGTTATCGATTGCAAGAGGACCGCGTTGGTTTGCTGATTGCGATATTCATCAGAGTAGGGAACCGTAACCCCGACTCGGAGGGGCGGCTTGCCCGCCCCAGGCAGCAGCGTCAGGAAGTAGGTGCCGGCTTGATGAGCGGAAATGTCACCCACGTATCGCCCCGCTGATTCCTGGCGAATCTCAAGCGGCGCGGCACTCATGTCCGGACCGAGTACGGCGCC
>SXHS01000089.1 GCA_005773145.1 Planctomycetaceae bacterium
CGTGATCAAGACGGCCGACTGGATCATCGACATGGGCCCGGAGGCTGGAGCCGACGGCGGTCGAGTCGTCGCGGTTGGCACTCCCGAAGATCTGGTGGCCAGTGCGTCAACTCCCGGCCCGCACCACACGGCGTCGGCACTACGACCTGTTTTGGAGCAAGGGCCCTATCAGGAACGCGCCGCATTCGATCCACATGCGACCGTCGTCGAGAAGGAAACGGATATGAAGCTAGCCGACGTCGGCGGCGATGCCCGGATGCCGTGGGAGTTGGACGGCCGGCGGTGGCACACACAGGATCGGATCGGGCGCGATGGCAAGCCCTGCCGCTGGGATGGTCGCGTTCTGGCTGCCGTGGTCGACCGCATTCATGAATTGGGGACGTTTAGCGAAACCAATTGGAATTCGCGCAGCGTGGTCGAAATAACTGGCACCCAACGCGTGGATGGTTGGTTCTTTCACGCGCTCACTGGAGAAAATTGGCTGTTGAAGCTCAAATTTCGCGTGGCCAAGCACGCGTTCAAGCGCGATAAGTTGGAGCAAGATCTGAATCTCAAGTCCTTGAATGAACTGGATGATCTGCCCGTCTACGGAAATGATTCGCGAGTCAAGTTCCAGACGTTGCGCGGCGCGTGGCACGAGATTCAAGTTCATTTACATTCCTGGGAAGAAGTCGATACCCCGCCATTTTGGAACTTTGTGGAGCATGCCGTTCATAGTTACCAGCGAATGACGCAACGCGCGGCGGAGTCGCCGGATGAAGTGTCACCATGGAAGAAATTAGGGAAGAAATGGCATTTTTCCCGGCGAGGATTCCCGCCTGGACAATCGGTAGCCTGGCCCATGGAATGCCTGGAGCAGCTCTGTGGATGGCTTCAAGATGTGGCCCCTGAGGGTCAATTCCTCTGGAACAACCAGCAAGTTGTCCATCTGTTTGTGAAACCACAGAGAGATCCATGGGCCACCATCTACACCAAGCGGCCGGGAGACCTCGACTTGGTGTTGAGCGGCCCCAAGAGTTCCGCGTCCTTGGGTCGAGTTGCGGAACTAGCCCGCGAACCTCGCGTCGATACGAGCCATCAACAGCGAGATGTGGTTAAGCTCAAGTTTCGCGACGTTGACGATTTGGAACGGGGCGATTTGAAACAGTTTTTGCAAGAACATTTGGGTAGGATTTACTCGCAGAATAACGACCATGCATGACGCTTTAATCGCACCGACGTTTCTGTTTCGCTTTGCCGTTCCCTGTCTGTCATTCGAACCGGCCACATGGAGGGTTCCCGAGGAACTCCCTCGCGAATGCGCGCTCCCCATGCTCGGCGAACTCGATCAACGCCAGGCCTTCGCCGAACTCCGCGCGGGCTGGAGCCCACGAGGGCTGTCGATATCGGTCTGCGTGCGGGGCAAGAAACAGCCCATCGTGCGGGCCAATCGCGATCCCTTCGCCTGTGATGGACTGTCCGTGTGGGTCGATACTCGCGACACGCCCACCATCCACCGTGCGAGTCGTTTTTGTCATCAGTTCCTGTTGTTGCCGCAAGGGCCGCTCCCCCAACAGTCCCCCTTCGGCGCTTTGGTCGCTATCGATCGAGCTCGGGAGAATCCGCGCGTCCCCGCCCAAGACGACATTATCATGGCGAGCCAACCACTGGACGATGGATATCGCATGATGATCCAGCTCCGCGCCGCAGCATTGACTGGCTGGAATCCAACCGAGTATCCGCGCTTAGGGTTCACCTACGCGATCCGGGATCAGGAATTGGGCACACAAACGTTTGCAGTCGGACCGGACTATCCCTATGCCAGCGACCGCAGCCTGTGGGGCACCTTGGAGCTGATCCCGCCGGAGATTCCCACCAAAAAATCACGAACTTAAACGGTAGGCTTTGGAGACGATGGTCACTCCTAACGGAGACATGACGTGACGCAGAGAATTGCAGATGCCATAATCATTGGTGCCGGACACAACGGTTTGGTCTGCGCGGCGTACCTGGCGCAAGCCGGCTGGGATGTCTTGGTATTGGAACGCAGCCATCGCATCGGGGGGGGCTGCGTTACCGAAGAGCTGGTGCCCGGCTGCCAGTTTTCAACCTTTGCCTACAACGCCAACGGACCAGGCCCCAAAATCTGCGGCGATTTGGAGATCGCTGGAGATGCCTTTGACGTTGTGGAAACCGACCCGAAATTGCTCTCTCCCTTTCCAGATGGTGATCACATCATGTGGTGGGGAGACGCCGAGAGGTCGGCAGCTGGTATTGCCCGCTACGGGCCACGAGAGGCCGAAGGCTTTGTGAAATACAACGCCTTCATGCAATTGGGTAAGGAAATCGCCCAAGATGTGTTCTTAGGACCACCGCCAACCCATGCGGAGCTGTATGAGCGCTACCGGGGAACTCACCACGAGCTGGTTCTGGAGGCCATGTTGACCCGCAGTCTGTGGGACGTCTTGACGGACCACTTCGACAGCGAAAAAGTGCGCTGTGCGCTGGCCCGAGCGGATGATTGCGGCAGTCCCACCGCAGTTGGCTCCTTGCTGGCGGAAGTCTTAGAGTCGGCGAACGACGGCGCTGGTATCCACCGCCGTTCCGGCGTGGTGCGCGGAGGCATGGGACGCATCTCCGCTGCGCTGGCAGCGTCGGCCCGCCGCTATGGAGTGCAGATTCGGACCGAGCAGCCCGTTGAGCGTATCCTCGTAGAGAACGGTCGCGCCAGCGGAGTGCGATTGCAGGGAGGCGAAGTGCTTCGAGCGCGTCTTGTCGTCTCCAACGCGGACCCCAAGCGGACATTTCTGCGTCTGCTCGACCCAGCCGATGTCCCCACGCCTCTGCGAGAGCAAGTCACGCACCTGAAGACCCGCGCCGGATACATGAAGTTCCATGCGGTCCTGCGTGGTCTCCCCAAATTTTCCTGTCTGTCCGAAGACCTGCCCATTACCGGAGTTCGGATTGCGCCGAGCCTCGACTACTACGAACGGGCCTGGCTCGATGCCCAGACGGGCATCCCCGCGCGTGAGCCGATCCTCAGTCTCCAGTTCCCCACGGTTGTGCTGCCGGAAATGGCACCACCGGGAAAACACATCATGGGGATCTGGGTGCGGTTCGCGCCGGCCGTGCCGCGTGAGGGGGATTGGGAATTCTGGCGGCCGCGTGTCTTGGACTCGATTTCCCGTATTATCGAACAGTACGCGCCTGGGTTTGCGAACTTGGTCGAGTGGCAACGGCTGTATACCATAGCCGACATCGCCGCCGAGACGGGGATGACGGATGGCAGCATCCGCCATGTGGACATGACCCTTGATCAACTGCTACATCGACGCCCGCTACCGGCGTGGTCTGCCTACCAATCGCATCTCGACGGCCTCTGGCTCTGCGGATCGGGAACACACCCCTGCGGCTCGGTTACCGGCGCCCCCGGCCACAACGCCGCTCAGGCAATTCTGAAAAAACACGGCACCTTGCGTGCCTCGTGAAAAACCACTGGCGGCAGGCGTCTTGCTTGCCGATTCTTCTTGATTCTTTCCGCAGGTAGCGTCTATTGGTTGATCTCCACAGGCTGGAAGCCTATGCCACTGAAACAGTGGCCACATCAGTCTTTTCCGGGCCAACGGCCCACCCGTTTGCATAGCCCAGGCAGAATGCCTGGGACGTTGTTGCAGCTTACCCAGTCCGATGGACTAGGCTATTACCGTTAGTGCCCGTGTCCCCGGTTACAGGTGTCCTCAGATGCACGTCCCTAAATTGACCCGGGCGCCACTTCCGTTGCCAGCCGTTGCAGGTCCCCAGTGGCACCCCCGGCGAAAATTTCGCAGCCTGTGATTGGCTGGGCGGGGAGTTCGGCGTCGCAAGCGGCGCAGGCGTTGCGCCGGGCGGGAATTTCGGCGCGGCACTTGTGGCACCGTGCGGTTACGGGCCGGCCACGCTCGAGGTGATAGGCCAACAGCATCGCGGGGCCTACCAGCAGCGTGGCGATGGACCACGCCACGGGGTGGGCGCCGTATTGCTTGCGCTCGGAGCGATAGACCCACGCTGCGGCGAGGAGGCCTACCAGCAAGATGCAGACCAGTGGCGGCCAAGTAACATGGAGCCAGTGCCTAAGGGCTTCTAGTAAGTTAGGTTGTCGGCCCTGCGAGAATTCATCGACGCTCTTCCAACCAATCGCACCGGACCACAGTAGCGGCACGGGACCGATGGGCGCTGACCTGCCCCCACGGTTGGTACCAGTGTTTAGGTTACTCCCAAGCTGGGCTCCGGGCTATCCCCATTCGCTTGCTGAGGCGTAGCCGAAGCGAGCGAATGGGGATGGATCGCCTCGGGGGCCGGGGCCCGGTAGCCGAGGCTGCTGTGTGGTCTCACGGTGTTGAAGTGTCCTCGCCAGCGTTCGATGAGCACCTTGGC
>SXHS01000090.1 GCA_005773145.1 Planctomycetaceae bacterium
AATCGTCGCGTCTAGTTAGATTCAGCGGACGGCACACGGAGTGTGCCTGCTACATTGGTGCGCCGATCGTACAATTCCCAACCCCATGCGATTGCCGCCAGTGCAAACCCGGCCAGCGGCACCAGCAGCAAGACCAGGCGAATCTGGCCGGTCACGTCGGCCAAATGGCCCATCAGCGGCGGCCCGACCACGCCGGCCACCGTGCCCACCGCCTCGTAAATCGGCGTCGCCACCGGCGCCCGTTGGCCGAACTTGGCCACCGCCAACGAGCCCATCGTGGGCGCCTGCGCGGCGATAAATGCCCCGGCCAGAAACATCAGGGCCAGCGACACGGCATACGGCGGCTCCAGCAGGACCAACAGACCAAAGCAAATCACGCCCCCCGTATAGCAGGCCGCCAGCAACATTCGATCGGAGACCTTACCGGGCGGAAACGTCGACATGACGATTCGCCCAACCGCGACGCCGAAACTACTGGCCGACAACGATGCACCGGCAATCGTCTTGCTTCCTCCGTACAGTTGTTCGAAAAAGGTCGGCGTCCACGCCAGCATGTTGCTCACGCACAAAAAGTCAAAGATCATCAGCAGCATCATCAGATACAACGCGCCGCGATTGAACACGCCCGAGCCAACAATCTGCCAGAGGGCATGCAGCTTGCCGCCGGCATGCGACGGGCCGCCGCTGCGGGAAACCATCCGCTTCACCGCGACCTCTTGGCCAGGCCCGACGACCGGCGCCAGGGCTCGCCAACTGGCGGCCAAAAGCAACGCCATCCAGCACCAGATGACCACGCCCAACACGATGAAGATGACGTGATAATCGCCAACCACATCCAACAACCAGCCCAGCCCCGTGGTGGCAATGGTCGCGCTGATCGCCAGGATGGCGTAGGTCCACATGTAGACTCGCTGGCGAACGTCCGAAAACCTGGTGGCAATCAACGACGCATAGACCGCGGCCAAGGGCATCGTGCCAATCGCCAGCACTGCGGCCGACAGCAGGACCAGGGGATAGGTCGGCGCCAATCCGAACATCACGGCGCCGGCGCCGGCCACGCAACCCAGCATGACACTCATCCAGCGCGCGCCCAGGTACTGCGTGAGATAGCCCGAGAACACCAAGGCCAGCGCCGAACCGCCGAAGAAATAGGCTTTCAGCATCGCCTGGTTGGACTTGTTCAAATGAAAGGTCTCGTCCATCGTGGTGAACATGACCGGCATCAGGTTGACGATCAAGCCGTGCACGATGGCCAGGCCAAACAGAAACAATAGCAGCCTGGATCGTGGGGCGTTCATGGAGTGGTACCGTTTAGCCGCGACGCCAGCGCCTCGTCGTACGACTGCCGATGTCGGATGAAATACGCCTCATGGATGAACTCCGAGCGACTCGTCACGTCACGGCTGACCCAGTGCGTGGCGTATCCGCGGCGCCAGCGATCCGACTCATTTCGGTGCGACGTGTGCAATGTCTTACCGTGATGAAACACGACACCAGCTTTGCGAACGCAGGCTAAGCGTTCTTTCGTCAAGTCGATCTCACGTGGGTCCGGCGCCCTGTTGTGCGGTTCGCCCGGCACCGGAATGTGCTCCAGGATAGGTCCCTTATGCGAGCCGTCGATATAACGCAGACAACCGTTCGACTCATCCACGTCGTCCAACGCGATCCAGGCCGTAATCAGTTCGTCGGCCGGCTCGCAGAGAAAGTACGCGTTATCTTGATGATACGGTTTGGCCGAGCCGAATCGCGGCGGCTTCATGAAAATCTGATCGCTGCCCAATAGTGCGGGCTTGCCGATCAAGCGATCCACCAGCGATTGCAGCCGGCGATCCAGCGCGAAGGCCCGCAGGTCGGCGTGCTTGAGAAACGGCTTGATCAGCTTACGCGGAATCGCCCGACCATCCGCGGAATAATCAGCCGCATCCGACGACGACGCCCCCGCCGTGGCCAACTCCTCGTCGCACAACCGGGTCGCCAACTCCGCAACCGCGTCGGCCTCGGCGGCAGAAAACACGCCTTCCACGACCACCCACCCGCGTTGCCGAAAGGATTCGCAAGCCGCATCGGTGAGTTCCGCTTTGGTAGTCATCAAGGTATGCATAATTGTCTCGACGTGATCCGTTGTTACCCGCAGACCAGTGGCTTTGCACGCATCACCGTGCCACATTTGGTGCATGTCAATCGGACGACGCTTGGATTACGGCTTATCGACGCCGAGGTGCTCGTACACCCAGTCCGGGATTTGCACAACGTTTCGAGTTCCGGTGTTGGACCCGTAAGGCAATTGGTAATTGAACGCAAGCAGCTTTCCGTTGACCCTCGCGAGTTCCGGATGCACGGCAACACCTTCTTCAATGATGACGGGATCCGTCCATGACTTGCCGTCACGGCTGAATCGCAAAGCGCTATACTGAATCCTTTGCGAACCATCATACAGCCGATATGCCAATGCCGATAGTTCGCCAAACCGATAAAACCGCGGCATCCGGCCGCGCTCGCCCAACGACTCCGGTGGCGACCATTGCATGCCGTCCGTTGAGCGGGAGAAATAAAATCCATCGAAGGCTCTGGGCGTGGTGGACGGATCGGGGGCCTCATCGGTCCGAATCGCCGCCAGATACTCGCCCGGAGCAATCTCGGCCACCGCCGCTTCCGTGAGTCCGATGTTGCCGTCGGCGGGCAACGGGAATGCAATCGGCTCGTCCCAGGTCTTGCCCCCGTCGCGGCTCCAAACGATCATCGATCGAAAACGCCGTTCTCCCCCCGCGATCTGTTCTTCATGGTAGGGACAGTAGGCCCAGCGGCCATCGCTCATCACTGCGATAGGCCCCCAGGCATAGACTTTGCCAGCAAGCGGTAGAATCGGCGTGGGGCGCGACCAGGTCTTGCCTCCGTCTTCACTTCGAACCCAACCGACCCAAGACGCCTCGTCCTCTCGGGCGTCCTGCTTTTGAAGAATCACCGTCAAGAGCAGTGAGTCCGAAAGGTTTTGGCTGAAATAGTGCGCCCCGAGGAGTTTTCCCTGGTCTTTAATGGTCGACAAGGATTGCCAGGTTTTCCCATCGTCGGCGCTGGACTCGATTTGTATGACGCCACCACCTGAGAGGGCTCGCAATAGTGTGCCGTTGGGGCCGTTGGAATACGTCTGGCCGCTTGACAATTGATTGTCACTGGCCGAGTACGTCGTCCGCTCGGAGCTTGCGCGCGGCTGCGCCGCCGGCGGACGGATTGCCTCTTCACCCACGCGCTGGACCCAGTCAGCCACCCATTGGACCGCCTCCGCGTCATTATTAATCGTTAAGAAGACGATGCCTTCAATGCGCCCGGCGTGGGCCAGCTTGCGAGCTGTCTCGCACTGCTGTTGGAGAAGATCCAGAGGCATCCGCCGGCCGCCGCCGTAATCGAACAGGTAAATGCCCAAGACGATCGGTTTTTTGGGAAAGTTGTTTTCGAGCAGGCTCACGTGTTTTTCCAAATTTGCGGTATCCTTGGCATCCCACATCCACAGGTTAATCACGTCGGTCTTGTTGATGCAGTCGGCCAGGTGCTCGCGCCCGAGGCTGTGGGTGTAGACCACTCCCCAGACCTTGACGTTGCTGCCGGAGAGTTGCTCTTGGATATGCTGGACATGCTCGGCGCGATATCCGCGGTCGATCTTGCCGGTACTCATGTCGTCCAGCAAGATGGCTTCGATCTGCGGGTACTGTTGCTTGAGCTTGCGAATCTGCGCCATTCGCTTCTCGTAGACAAAGGGGGGGCCGATGCCTTCGCCGTCGGGCGTCGTCTCCCACAGTAAACGCGGCGCATGTGCAACCGCTGCGGTGAGCGCGTCGGCCTTGGCATCGTCGTTCGGCAGGCCCGAGCCGGCCAGCGCGATATTGGGCACGCCCAGCAACTTGGCTCTTTGGGCGGAATCCGCCTCCACAAACGAGGCGGCGGTGTGCTCGCCTGGCTTTTGCATTTCCGGGTTGCCCCACACCCAGAGGATGTCGCGCAAATGCTTCGGCGAGGCGGACGAGTCATCGCCTCGAACCGTCGTCAGAGCCGCAGGAAAACAAGCAAGAATTGCCAATACGACGATCGTTCTCATGGTTTTTATCCCCGCAGTGTAGGAGTTCTGAATTTGGAACCTGACTTTGAACGTTCACGGGCCGGGGACTGGCTCATTTTCCCGGCGAATTCGAGAGAGGTGTGTCTTCCTGTTGGGAGGTTGCCGAACGTGGTTCCCGGGAAAATGTGCCTGCCCCCCTCACTTGGCCCATGAACGGTTACGCTGATGGGATCCACAGGTCGTCAGGCGGGAACGCGATCCAATCGCCACACGTCCCCCGGACGCCAAGCAGACTCAACGCGGTGAGTGAAGTCGTGCTTGCTCAGCTCTGCCTGCTCCGCCGAGATGGTTACCGCACTTCCCGCTGCGAGGAATAGAGCGTCCCGATGGACGTGAACACCGCACGCGTGGCGCAGGCTCCAGGGCGTGTTCGGTAGTTCCTCCCAGTGTTCGCCGTCCGCAGAATACCACACGTCATTACGATTGCCGTCGGTCGCGACCTCAGCTGGGTGGTCCGCCACCCCCCGGTGCCCCCCTAACACCCAGAGCTTACCGTCCCACGCCGCAGTATCGTGATATGAGCGTGCAGGCCAGGGAGCCTTTCCGTCCGATAGATGACGGGTCCATTCGCGACCGTCGGCCGACGACCACACATCGTTGTGGTAGAGGCGCGTCTTCAGTCTTGGCTGCTGCTCAAGGTCGTAGCGCAGCGAACTCAGCGTGGTCCCGCCCGTCCCAACGTATCCGCCGCCCAGGATCCACATTCGATCGTGGAGAACAGGCACGCCACCATTCGCGCCGCTGATCATACCCCTCGGTGCCCATGGGGCGTTGTTCGTCACCAGCTCCCAGCTCAGACCGTCCTGTGTCCGCCACACATCGCGGAGCGGTGGTGGCGCCGGCGGAAAGGGCTTCCCAGCCTTCAAGTCCGCCACGAAATCAGTCTGGTTGGCTGCGCCGACCTGGCCACCCATGACCCAGATTGAGCCGTCGAAGACGGTGACCATCTTGTTGCCGCGCTCTTGCCAAGGCACGGTCGCCGCGACAAGCTTCCAGTTCACACCGTCCTTCGACTTCCACACGTCGTCGGGGACCCCGTTCTCGGCCCCGATGACCCATATGTGGCCGCCGTGCACGACGGCCCCGTGCATGTGCCTGCCGCTCCACGGCGCAGTGGCCGCCAGGGACCAGCTTCCACCATCTTCCGAGCACCACACCTCCGAGCACACCTCCGACTCGAAAGAGCCGCTGCCGGCGCCAGCGAGATCGGGCCTCTCATCCGCGTACTGATTCCACCCCCCCAGAAGGAAGAGCGTGTCCTGGAACGAGACCAGCTGCGCCCCGTCGCGAGGCGACCATGCCACCTCCGAGCTTACACAACTCCAGCGGTACGCGTTGGTCATAGATTCTCCTTGGTCCGGTTCATGGAGCGACGCTGTCATCTTCGGTTAGTTCTTCAAACGTGACTTAATCGCTGGACACTCATTTTGGATCGCCTGCGGCAACAATATTTATTCGCACGTTGACGCTCCCATCTCAATGACAGTTAAAGCGTCGAACAAACCTTAGCAGGAAGTCATGCTAAGGATAGGTCGCAGCCCGACTTGCTTCTACTTGGTGGCAGGAAGCTCGACGACGTAGCGGGTGATGCGTGCGCGGTCGGGGAATCCGTGATTGAAGGCAACCAACTCGTTGCCGACGCGGACCAGGAATGGTGCGTTATTCACGCCACGTTCGATTCGCTGAGGCGCCGACCACGTAATGCCGTCTTCGCTGACGCGATAGGCGCTGTACTGTGTGTTGTCGGCGGGAACATACTGTCGATATGTCAGCACCCACAGTGGCTCGATACGATAGATCAACGGCATCCGGCCAATGTCCGCCAACGACTTGGGTACCGACCAATTCGACCCATCGGTGGAACGCGATAGATAAAAACCGTCCCATCCGCCGGGCGACTCATCGGATCGAATGGCCGCGACGTATTCGGTCGGACCGAGTTGAGCAATAGTCACTTCGGACAGGCCACGATTTCCGTCGGCGCCCGCGGAAAATTCAATCGGCTTGCTCCACGTCTTACCTTGATCTTCGCTCCAAACCAGGATGGGATCAATCTGCAACACCGGACCCTTGAGCGGATGGCCCACCTCGCCGGTATACGGAGAGTACGCCCAGCGACCGTCCGGCATTTCGATGATCGGCCCGTAAGCGTTGAGCAAGGGGCTATCAATTGTGATGCGATTCAACTCGGACCACGTCCGGCCCTCGTCGGTGCTGGCTACCCATCCCACGTCTCGGTAAATGTTGTCGGTGTCTTGGCCCTCAAAGTGGGTGTTGTACACGACCATAATCAACCGACCGTCTCGCAGCCGACTCATGTAGGCATAGTCAGTGTTGTACTTAAGATAGGTAATGACGGCCCAAGTGCGGCCGCCGTCAGTGCTTTCAGCGATCCGAATTCGGCCGTCGCCTCCTAAGCCAGTTGACTGACCGTAGGCCATTAGAACGCTGCCATCTTTCCCCTCGATCCATGTTGGCCACGGACTGGACAGGTCAGGAATGCGGTCCGTGAAGGTCGTGTCCTGACCGCTTCCCGGCATCGGGCCGTAGAGCAAGATCAGAACCGTAATCGCAACCAATCGTTGGTAACCAGGCATGTGTCGCATAACAAACTGCTCCTATAATGCATTAGCCGTGATCGCTACGTCCACCTTATTGTCTGAGCTCATTCCCGCTCGTGTTGTTAGCGAGCGGAGCACATGCTGGTCGATTTCCTGTTTGAGAAATTGCACGCTGCCGTCGGCCAAGACAAAGTTGCAACCCCCGGTGTGATAGCTGGAAAAACCATCTCGCCCGGTGACTTGAAATACACCATTGCCGGGAATGGTGCCTGCCGGGTTGAGTCCCGGCCAGGTGCTCATCATGTTGTACCGAACCCAGGACCACCCTGCGACGCTATCGGCTTTGCCACCGGTAATGTCCCCTGCGACGAGGGTCTTGCTGGTCCCATCGAGAATTTTCTTGATGCGAATCGCCGTGAGGTTGAGGAACACACCATCACCCTTGACCGCAGGACACTGCAAGGGATCACTCCAGGAATTGACGCTGTCTGCCACTCCTCCCACATTACAGTTCCACCACCAGATCTTTCCGTCGGGAAATGTGCCAGTTGAGTCAGTTCCCCAGTGTAACGCTTCATCTTGCGGATCGCTGGGACATTTGTAGACAGGAATCCGCTGGTTGCCCACCTTCACATTGTGCGCGGTATGGACGCCAATTCCTGACTGTTTGAAGTTATAGAGTTGATAGGTGCTGCCGCCCTCAAGGTATGGCAGGATGAACACACAAAAACCGGGGCCGGATTTCCAATAACCTGATGGGGTGCCTGGCTGGTCGGGGCAGCGCCAATCGGGATAGACGATGCCGGGAGGAAAAGTCCCTTTTGCGCTATGATAGTTGTGTAGCCCCAAACCGACCTGCTTGAAATTGTTCACACAGTTCGTGCGCCTCGCGGCTTCGCGCGCCGCTTGCACCGCCGGCAACAACAGCGCAATTAAGACGCCGATGATCGCAATCACCACCAACAGCTCAACCAACGTGAATCCAGCTCGAACCGATCTCACGTTCATGGATCCTCCTCTTGGCTCTGATCGAACGGAGCTTCTATTTTTCCAACGCATAGTCCTTCACCACTGCTGGACCTGGATCGATCTCGACGGTTAGTCCAGACTGGCTGTTATACTTCTCGGGGATGTACTGCCGCCCAGCTGCCGCATCGAAGCTGGGAACGCCCAGGCGCGAACCCTGCTTACTGGGACGCGTCGCGGTAATCTCCACTCGGTATTCTCCAACCGGTAGCCCGCCACTAGCATCGATTTTGTAGTTTCCCTCGGCGATGAGCGCTGACATGACAGGGCCTTGTGTATCTCCGGCCGGAACGAAACGAATAACACCCGTCGAAACAGAGTCACCATCGTAGCTCACTCTCCCGCTGGTAATCACGCGATCCGTCCTCCCTGATCCGCATCCAGTTAGCAGCAGTAGTGCCGGAATGATCACACTGCAGGCGCGAAATGTCCACGCATTCTTTGTTCGCGGGCCTCTCTGCGCCCTCGCCTCACCGCGATAGAGCCGATTCATCACGATTGCTTCCTCTGTCGCCGACGTAGCGCAGCCACTCCTATTGCTCCGACTGCAAAGAGTATCATGGCAGACGGCTCTGGGATCACCGGAAAGGCGCCCTCGGCCATGACGACGCGATCCCAAACCTCGTTGTGGGCCTGACCGCCGCCGCCGTCGCCAAACCACATGTCGCCGTTGTACGATCCGGTGCTGGCGTTGTAGCCGAGCGGATTGCCAACCGGAAGGCCGTCGAAGAAC
>SXHS01000091.1 GCA_005773145.1 Planctomycetaceae bacterium
GAGCCAGTCCCCGGCCCGTGAACGGTTATGGATCGAGGGCGAACGCGATCAGGCGGACGACACCCCGGGGAAGGACGCGGATCCTGGTGATGACGTGATCCTTGCTTCGACCGCGGGCCGGTCGCCGGAGTCTTTCCGGCGCCACCGGGCGAAAAGCACTCCACTGAGAAACGCCAGCCCGGCGGAGGTCGGTTCGGGCACGGCGTTAATACGCATGTAGTACACATCCTGCCCGCCGGTGAACGTCGCCGAGAACGCCAGGCTTGCGCCGAAGTTATCCGAGGTCATATCGTAATAGTCGCCGATTTTGCCCTGCGAAGGGAAACCAAGCAAGTGATTGAACTGTGGCGTAAGCGTGAGTTGACCGAGCCACGTCAAGCCGTCGTTGAGGGAGTAGGCGTATTTCAGGACCGAGAAGTTGTTGCTCGCATTCACGCTCGTATCGTTCCAGATTACATCGATGCGGCCATTGGGAGCGACCGACATTGTTCCGAACCACTGGTAGGAATTGTCACCGGAGGGATTGTTGTTCACCCGGCTCGGTGAGCTCCAATTCGTTCCGCCGTCAGTGCTGCGGATGAACATCACGTCGAGCGGATCGGCGCCGGCGGGGTCTACCGATCCCAAAACGTAGAGGTTGCCATTGCCGGCCGCGGCAATCGAAACCTGACCCAACAGCCCGGCCGGATTCACTGACAGATTTCTCCCCCCGCTTGTCACGCCGCCCAGATTGATTGCCGTCGCGGTGAACGTCGGCGATTGACCCGAGAATTGGGCGTTCGTTGACCAGGCGAACAGATGACCCGTTTGACCCAGGTTGGAACCGGCTGCGTACAGGGTTCCGTTCGGTCCGACGTCGAGAGTGCCCCACTTCAAAGACGGATTCGGGCCCGTCGTCGGATTCTCGTACGAGGCGCCGGCGTTTGTTGACCGCGTGAAGCTCGTGTTCGGTACGGAGCTGAACTGGACGTTCCAATGCTGGTAGATGTTCCCTCGCCCGGGGCCATTCGTCTTGTCGATGGCGATCCACTGCTTGTCGCCGCCGAACGAATAGATCGGCGGTCCCCAGGTAGCGCCCCCGTTCGTGGACTTGAACATTTCCGCGGACGTCGCCGAGCTGAGACTGGAAAAGTAGAAGTTGCCGTCGGCGTCGGAGCGCAAGACGGGATCGCTGCGAAACAGCCCGGGCGTGAGCACGCTCGACGTCCAGGTCAGGCCGCCGTTGGTGGTATACGCCACACCGGCCTGTCGGAAGTTGCTGGCGACGGTGTCGAACTGCCGCCAGCCAATAGCCATCCGGTTCGGATTCGTCGGATCGACGGCCAGCGACGGCTCGTTGGCCGCGTCGCCCAGGATGTCCAGGCCCAGGGCATCGGTGTTGACTTGCACCATCGTGACTTGAGCATGGCCCGTCGTCGCGCATCCCCATCCCGATGCCAGCATCACCCAGATCAGATTCTTGTTCATTGCATCCCCCGCCGCTTTCGAATGAAAAGCGACCGGACGTGGGGCTGGCGTCGTTCACAAGACTTGAGGTACAACCGTTCACGGGCAGGAAACTGGCTCATTTTCCCGGCGAATTCGCGCGAGGTGCATCGTCCTGTCAGGAGGTTGTCCAACGTAATTCCCGGGAAAATGTGCCAGTCCCCCTCTCTTGGCCCGCGAACGGCTACCTTTAGGTTATGCTCCCGCCCGATTGGAGTCCAGGAAATTCCCCCCATCTCGCTACGACGAATGCCGCCCGCCGCGACCGAAGAAAGCGATTGCCTCGGTCGCGGCGAACGACGAATTGTAACTGCCAACTCTACTTGCCGACCCGGAAGAATTGGCCGCACGCTTGCTTGCCGCCCTGGTAGTACGGCGCCGGCGGTGTCGCTGGGTTGCCGTTCCCCACCCACTGAATCGGGCAATGCTTGGGAATTGCTGGCCGGGAGAATTCGGGCCGGAAACGCCCGGCGCATCCACGAGCACGAGGCCCTGAGTCGACGCGATCATGGCCTGGATATCCCTTCTTCGGGAGGCTGTCCATAATACCCCTGCGCCTGCAAAACGGGAGACGCTGGCCGCCTGGTTTGCCCGCCGGTCCGGCTGGGAGAAGGCCTTGCGGGGCTAACCCGCATTTCTCACAGCCCGTGACGATTGCGGCGGTCGACGGCGGGCTGAGGACCGTTGGGTAGGATCTCCACATGGACAATACGACCGAGCGCATCTTGCAAGACCTGACCAATGGCGGCGGCACATTATTCAACTACAACTGGGGTTGGGTGGGCGCTGCCAATACCGCGGACGTTCGTACATCATTGACCAAGACTTTGGAGGTGATCGACGGGAAGGTGTCATGGCGTTTCTACGAACGCGAGGCCGCTCCGTCGGCTGCCATGGTCGATGTCATCATCTGGTCCAACGACCCAAACTACGTGCCGACAGATGCGGATTATCTGAACCTGGTCCCGCCGAGTTTAGACGGAGATCTTAACCTCGATGGCTTCGTCGGCCAGGACGACTTGAATATCATCTTGGGCGCGTGGGGACAAAACGTAACCCAAGGCGATCCCATGGCGGGCGATCCCAGCAACGATGGGTTCGTCGGCCAGGACGACCTGAATTTTGTCCTGGGCGATTGGGGTCAAGGCACGCCACCCCCTCTGAGCGCCGTGCCTGAGCCACAATCACTCCTGCTGGGGTTGATCGGGGCCGTTGGCTACCTGGTATTCCGCCGAAGACAAATTGGGCGTTTCAGTTGACGCCGCTACGACCTGACCGTTCGTCGCCTTGAGGGCCCCGAGTGTTTTCACATGGCCTTGAGTGATGCGGGCCGCCTGGTCGATGTCTGCCGGACGAAGCAAGGACAGATAAAATCCAAGGCGGGTAGAGGGAGGAGTGGACGGCTTCACCCCCTATTTTCCTGTCCGTAATGTTCCTGTCAGGAGAATGATGCGAAGGATACGAAGGATGACAGGAATATTTGGAGACGGGAAAATGAGAGCGGCGGTGTCAATCTGTGCCTCAATCGCCGGCCGATAATCGCTGTGTTGGTACTACAGTCTCAAAACATCCGTCGAGATCAAATATCGGCGCGATACCGTGCCAGTGCGTCGCGATCTAGCTCGACTCCCAATCCAGGCCCGTTGGGCACCACTAGGCAGCCATCGTCAAACGCAATTGGCTCCACAATGAGATCGTCTTCGCGCAGCATGTGGCCGACAATATCGTTGGTGAAGTTGCAGCCGGCAGCGGCCGCAGCATGCACGCTGCTCATGTCGCGAATGCCCAAGTCGATTCCGGTGCCGCGCCAGGGTGGACATCCCGCGGCGGCAGCCAGGCGAGCCCATTCGGTAAATTCCTTGAGCGGTCCCAACAGATTGTAGTAGTCGGCAGCATCCAATCTTAATGCGGCCCATAGCTCGCCCAAGGACGCCAAGTGTAGCGCAATCGGCTGCGGAATTTTCTTCCTCAACCGCACGTACCAATCCAGCCGGTGTTGCGGCACGGGACTCTCGAAGACTATCCGGTCGAAGGATTCAAGGGATCGGGCGACACGCACGGCACCGGCCGGATTCTCGAACCGTTCGTTGGGATCGAGCACGATCGAAAAGTGCGGAGCGACTTCTCGCAGCGCGCGCACACGCTCAGCAATGGGATCCTCCAAGGCGCATTTCATGTAGGCGGCGTGAAAATTCATCTCGACGGCAATCTGCGTACGACGCGCCGTTTCGTCTGCCGTCATGCGGCCCATCCAGAAGTGAATCGGCACGTGGTCCAGAAGCTTTCCGCCCAGCAGATGCCAAACAGGCACCTCCAAATGTTTGCCCAATAGGTCCAGCATTGCCATCTCGAAGGCTTCATAGACGATGTACGACTCGTAGCGGTCGCCGTGCGGCAAGGGCAAATTGCCTACCGGTAAGTCAATCAAACGTTTGCCGATCAGCATGTCGGCGTATCGCTTAAGCGGCCCATAGAGATCGCCGCGGCGCGGCTCACCGAGGCCCACCAGCCCATTATCCGCCTCGATCTCGATGATCCACTTCGGAAACTCCCAAAAGTTAAGGCTCCGGCCGGAAACCGGATCGGGCGCGCAGAGTTTGTCCTCGACGCCGGGCGAGTGCACCACCCCAGGTCGCATCGGGACGATCACCCCATGAATCTTCACATCGGCGATCTTCACAGGTTGTCAACTCCTGGCGAAGCAGCCCGGGCGTTCTGGCCCGACGTATTACAAGCTCGCCGCAGCTTTTCCGTACGACCATGGCGCCGCGATTGGAGCCAATTAAGACTCGAAGCGACGACATCTTAGTGAGTGAATCAGTGACAGGTCAATAATCTAATTTTGTCGATCAACATCATAGGAAACGGCTCCCACGTTCTCAAAATACTCCTGAAGAAATTGATGTATCAGATGGTTGACAAAGACTTCCAATTGCTGCTAGCCTGCGAACGATTGTGGCGATTTTTCGCAATACCCAAATCGCTTAGCGATCCGCTTCACCTGCAGGCCAGGAAAGGAAGATCGTTTATGAACAAACGCTTGGTGCAGCAATTCCTGGCACGTGTGGCTTTGGCGGGCTCCGTCTGGCTGGCAATGCGAGCGACACCCGTCATCGCTGCCGATGGTGAACGAAAACTGACCGACGCGCACACTCAGGTTGTCGCCGAAGGTGCCGCCTGGGGGACGATCACGCCATTGGCCGACGGCTCGTTAGGGTTGATCTATCAACTTGGCCGGCCGCTGCCCGACGTGGATGCATGCAACGTGTCGATGCAGTGGGTGCGTTCCGCGGACGGCGGCAAGACCTGGTCGGCGCCGGTGCTGATTTCCGAGCGGCTCGGTCCTAATGGCACCTTGTTTGCGCCGCGCGAGGGTGGCGGGTATGTCGTGTTTCAACAGCGCAACCAGGCCCTGGGACAATTGCCCGGTGGGCGCATCGTGTGTTCTTTCTGCGAACTCAATTACAACTACGATCAAGGCGGCAAGCCGGTCAATAATCCGGATGCGGATCACAATCATCAGAACCAGGGCGTGGTTTACACCTGGTCGGACGACATGGGAAAAACCTGGTTGCCAACCCGTCGCATGGACACCGGACCGGTCGGAGGTTCAGGCGGCGGCGTGTCACCCCATTGGCGGGTTGTCACGCTTAAGGACGGCACGGCGCTGATGACGATCTACGGTTCGTACAATCCTCAATACAGTGGTCCCGTGAAAGTCCCATCGGGAACGCGCAAAGTGGCGGGTGTTGTTCGCTCGACCGACAGCGGCAAGACTTGGGGTGACTTCACACCGATCTTCACCGATTCCGACTATCGACAATATGAGGAAACGGCATTGTGCCTGGTGGGTGAAAAGCTATTGGCGCACCAACGTCGATCGGAGGGCAACATCGTGCAGTACGAGTCACTGGACGGAGGCCGAACCTGGCACGGTCCCACGCCGCTGACCGAGCCGGGCCAGCATCCGGGCGGCGCGTTTGTGCTTGCCAGCGGCAAGCTGCTGGCGACGTGGGGCAATCGCCGGCCACCCTTCGGCGCCGCTGCAATGATTGGCGCCGATGCAGGCGAAACGTGGAATTACGAGCATCGGGTCTCCCTAGCATGGGATGCGCCCGGTGAAAACTGCGGCTACGCGAACGGAGCGCAAGCCGGTGACGGCACGATTGTGGTGACGTATTACATCATGCCCGCAGGGCTTTCTGCGGGCAGGTACCGCACGTTTTGGACGGACAGCAAGGTGTACGCAACGCGATTCACCGAGGAGCAGTTTCTCAAGGCGGCCGGGTTATAGCGATCTGGCGATTGGTCGCGGAGCGAGAGCTGGCACCCCCCCAAAAAAAACCTGCCCACCTCAAGATCCGTCATGTCGGCCGAGAACCGTCCGCTTGAGTCATCCACGCCAGCTGGGTTGGGCGGGCTGCCGCGCGGCCGCCTGCCGCTGGCGGCCTTCGTTTTTTCCCTGGTCACGTTTCAGGGGTTGACCATTAACTTGATGCCGTTGGTGGTCAACGTGCTGGCCGAGACCTTCCACGTCGAGTTGAAGAAAGACCTGGGTTGGCTGCAAACCACGTTTCTCACCGGGGGCATCTTCAGTTTGTTCGTGTCCGGCTACATCACCGACTACGTCCGTGCGGCGCGCTCGGGAACGTTTGCCGTGATGACGTTGGCTGCTGGGCTTCTGTTCCTTGGGTGCGCGACGACATACCGGCACACCGTGATTGCGTTTGGATTAATGGGCGTCGGCAACTCTTGGATTTTGGCGGCCTATAGTAGCGTGATCAGCGAATTCTTTCCGGATGTGCGGCCGCGAATGTTCATGTGGGCGGCCGCGGCATTTGCATTCTGCGCTGCCGCGGGCAGCTACGGGGTTGGTTTCCTGCTAGTCCGGCTCGCCAATTGGCAGGTGATCTTTGTCATCATGGGAGCGGCGTTTCTGATCGAGTGGGTGCTGTTGTTTGCACTTGCGCCGAAGCAACTGGCCGTGTTGGGCAGGCGCCATCGCGTCTCAGACCTTCAAGCCAGCACGCGGGCGGACTCTGGATCACCCTGGCAGTCGGTTGTGGCGTATTTGTACGCGGGCTTGTTCAACCGCCGGGCGTTGTGGGTGCTCGGCTTGCTGGTAGTGCTGGACAACCTGGCCTCGGGCAATAGTGTTACCTGGACCGCCCTGTTGTTCCGCGAGGAGTACGGCATTGATGAACAACAAGCAAGCATGATGCTTTCGGCAGTTGCCCTGGGGTATTTTTTTGGGCGACTGTTCATCGGGACCTTCATCAGCGGACGGTTCTCCGACTTGGCGGTGCTGGGCGTCTGTTACACTGGCGCGATCGGTACCTACGGGTTGTTGCTGGTGGCCCCCAACTACAACATCGGAGTGGCACTGTTCTTTCTGAGCGGGGCGCTGATGTCGGCCCAGGCCCCCATGATGTACTCGATCATCTCGGCCAAGTTCGGACCGCGGGCCCCCATCGCCATACCGCTGGTAGATGCCATCGGCATATTGGGCTCGTTTATGGGTCCCACGATCGTTGGCGCGCTGGCCGATGAAGCCGGTGGACTCCGCTCGGTGCTCTGGCTGATTCCAGCCAGTGGGGCGGTCTTTGTATCCATCGTTGCTGCATGGTGGATGCTAGATCGGAGGGCGTAAGATGGGATTATGTTCTACGGATTGCGAAAGCACTCGTCCCGAGACACTTTCAACGGGCAGCAGTTGGATTTATGCTTCCAATCAGTTAAGCTTCCTATCAATTCCCCCTGGTTACGTTCAGGTCCAGCCGTATCACGCTTCCCATAGTCCTTCTCAGAGATAGTTACCATTGTTAACGACCGATAACGCATCTGCTGCCCGTGACGTTGACCGCGAGTTCTTCAACCGCGAGTTGGCGTCGTTTGTCCCCGACCGGGTGTTCGATGCTCATACCCACGTCTGGAACGCGGCAGTGGCGAGCTTTGCCTCGCTGGATCTGCCACCGACGGTCGGCTACGACGAGTACATCTCGCTGATGGAGGACCTGCACCCTAATCGCAAGCTGGGGGCCCTGCTGATCGGCTCCGCGTCGCCACAAAGGCCGGATGGGCGGGCGCCAGGCAATCAGTGGGTTGCGGATCAAGTGGCCCGAGATCCGACGTTCTATCGCGGAGAATTTTTCATTAGGCCCGAGGACGACCCCGAATGGGTCCGCCAAGAGGTCCGCCGTTTGGGACTGCACGGTTTGAAGTGCTACCACACTTTCGCCTCGCAGCAGCCGACATGGGAGGTAAGCATTCCCGATTACCTGCCCGAGAGGCTCGTCAAGGTCGCCGATGAGGAAGGTTGGGTCATCACGCTGCACATGGTTCGCAGCCGGGCGTGTGCCGACCCCGACAACATTTACTGGATTCGCCGCTATTGCGAAAAGTATCCCAATATGCGGCTGATTCTGGCCCACTCGGCTCGCGGTTTCCAGCCGGCGCATAATCCTGGAAGGACTGCCGCACCTGGCGGGCTTGGACAACGTATTCTTCGACAGCAGCGCCAACTGCGAACCAATGGCTCATCAGGCCATCATTCGCATCTTCGGTTATGATCGGTTAATGTACGGCAGCGACTTGCCTGCCAGCCATCAGCGCGGCCGAAGCGTGGCCGCGGCTGACTCGTTCTTCTTCGCCGAGCACGACCTGCCGGTGTGGAACGCGAAGCAGTCGCGAATCGAGCCCGTACTGTTGGGCCTGGAGCATCTGCGTTCGCTAAAGTGGGCTTGTTGGTCCGAACGGCTCAGCGACGAGGCGGTAGAAGACATTTTTTGGAACAACGCGGCACGACTGTTCAACTTGCCGTTGTAGCGGTAGATATCAAAGCCGTGGGAAGATTCCCTAGCAGGAAAGCAAAGCATGAAATCAATTCGTTTATTTCGCACCGCACTTTTCGCAGTGATGGTGATCGCCGCTTCCGATGTTGGCTTCGGCAAAGCCTGGCTTGAGCTTAACGGCACGGATGTCCGGATCGAAGTTGCCGAGGACTTATCGCTGAAGGTGTTCGACGGCGCCGGCGAGTCGCTGTGGACGACGAGCGCGGCATCAAAACCCTCCCTGATCGTAAGCAAGGGGGACGACGCCAATGCCGAGGGCATGCCGCTGGAACTAATCCGGGCGGCTCAAAAGAATGTCAAACAGTTTGACGATGGACAGCATCGGGGACACAAAATCGGGCTCAGCGATTTCCCCGGCGTGGACGTGGCGCTGGAAGTGGTCTTGGGGCTCAGCCCAGCCGGCGAACTGTTGGTGGAGATTGAGCAGACCGGCGGTCGCGATACGGTCCGGCGCGTGACGGGGCTGTACCGCTGGCACATCGAGCCTGATCCGCGCAATTACGTGCTGGCTCCGTTGGGGTCTGGCTACCTGATTCGGGCCGATTCTCCTGAGGAAGTCAACCTGCAGGGCTATGTCGGCGCCGCCTACAGCTTGCCTTTGTTCGGCATCGTTTGCGGCAATCGTTGCTGCTACCAGATCATCGAAAGCTGGTGGGATGCCAACGTACTGGACAAGAGCACGCCGGGTGAAGGTATCGACGTAGCACTCGATTGGGAGCCCTCGCTGGCGAAGCTCGCCTATCGCCGCCGTGTGCTTGTTCGTTTTGCCAGGGATATGGACCACGTGGCCATCGCCAAGGCTTACCGCCGCTATCTCATCGATCGCGGTGAGTTCAGCACACTCAGCCAACGGGCTGAGAAGTTGCCGGTGCTCAGAAAGTTCCTGGCAGGCGTCGAGTACCGTTGGTTACACCGCGATCCCGCGCGGCCCAACGAAGAAGAGCTAGTGCTGGAAAACATCCGGCGCTTTCAAGCGGCCGGTATTCCTGTCAGCTTTTTCTATCCCAAGTGGCCGTACGAAGGTTACAGCCAGCTTCTGACGAATGGCGCTTGGTGGCAGGCGGGTTTGCTTGAGAAACCATTGCCCGGAGGCTGGCCGGCGATTGCCGGCTTTGCGGACAAAGTTCGCGAGTTGGGCTGCACGAACAAGGTGATGGTCAACCCGCACCCTTACGCGCCGTCCGGGCCGGCCTACGAGGCCGACAAGGCCACCGGGGTTGGGTTCCCTAGTCTGAGCCAGCGTTACGCATCGTGGGCCACTGGCCTGTTTCTTAACAGTCTCCAAGAGCATGGATTGAAATATGACGCCCTGTACTTTGACGGGTACTCGGCTCACAATGGATTTCCGGAGCACCGCGATGCGCAAGGTCCGGTCAGCCGGCGGGAATCGTTCGAAGCACAGCTGGCCTGTTTCGGCCAGACACGGTCCCGCGGCATAATTCCGGGGGCCGAATTGGCCCGGTTCTGGTCGATCGGTGCCTGTGATTTCTTTTTCTTCACCGATTGGTCGGCCGATCGGCTGCGTTCCGGTGAGCCGGTGCCGCTTGTGCCCCTGGTGTTTCACGATTGCTAC
>SXHS01000092.1 GCA_005773145.1 Planctomycetaceae bacterium
GCACCGGCGTGCGGCGGGGAGGGCTCCAATGTCAACTTCGCAACGGACACCCCCAGCCCTGGATGCGAGCGGGCCGCGCCAGCACCCGACTTGTGTGGTACAACGAGCCCTTGCGGGGAGGGTTGGGGAGGGGGTTGCCAAGTGCGCACGATGTCATCGGCCTCCTGCGGATCGTTGCCCGGTTCTCGCGCAAGTTTGCCTTGTTCCTTATCGCGGTACGTCTTGGAAATACAACCCCCTCCCCAGAATACCGACCAGCTTACGGCGGCATTCGTTCACGCCGACACGGCGGACAGGCCGCCCGAGGCACGAGGAACCGTGCCCCCCGGTGGCGCGGCGTGTCTGGCGTCTACCCCCCAACCGACTATAATGAATAGTTTGAGGGAAATGCGGTGGAAATGAGCGTTCGGACGTGCTCATCACGCATTCATCTCAGGGTTGGAATGACGAGGTGAGGGATGCTGCTGCGCGAAATGATGCGGGCGAAGATTCACGGCATAACGGTAACGGCTAAGAATCTACATTATACGGGAAGTTTGGGGATTGACGCCCATCTCTTGGATGCGGCGGGCATGTTGCACAATGAAAAGGTCCAGGTGGTGAATCTGGCCAACGGCGAGCGCATGGAAACCTATGCGATTCGCGCCCCGGCCGGCTCGGGGCACTGCGTATTGAACGGCGGCATGGCTTTGAAGGGCAATGAGGGGGACCGGTTGCTCGTCATAACCTACGCCTATTGTGACGAGGAGACCGCGCGAGCCTTGCAGTCGCGCGTCATCGTCGTGGATCCTGGATCCAATTTGCAGTTTGAATCTAGGCCCAGCTAGACTTCTGTTAGTCTTCTGTCGGTTTTCGAGGGGAATGAGTCATGGCGAGGTCACACCCTTTGCGATGCCCGGTCGCATGGATTGTGGGTGTGGCTGCACTCGTGACGTGTGGTCCGGGGACGTGGGCCGATGAATCGCTGAATTTCGACCGTGACGTGCGTCCGATCCTGGCGGAACACTGCTTCCGTTGCCATGGCCCGGATGCGGAACACCGCGAGGCCAATTTACGGCTTGATCAACCGGAAGGCATTATTGCCGACCTGGGCGGTCACGCGGCCGTGGTCCCCGGCCGACCCGACGAAAGCGAATTGATACGCCGCATCGTCTCGACCGACGATGGCGAACGCATGCCTCCCCCCGAGGCCAAACGCTCGCTGAGCGAGCATGAGGTCGCCCGCTTGCGGCAGTGGGTAGCCTTAGGGGCCCCCTGGTCGGATCATTGGGCCTTTGTTGCGCCGCGTGCTCGGCCCTTACCGAGCACGACCGACCGTGAACACACTTCCAATCCCATCGACGTTTTTGTGTTGCATCGACTGGAACAGATGCAGCCGAGTCTCGAGCCGGCTCCGTGTGCCGATCGCGCCATGTTGATGCGTCGGGTCATGTTGGATCTCACAGGGCTCCCCCCCACGCCCGAGGACGTGGAGGCATTTGTTCGGAATGACGCGCCCGACGCCTACCAACATTTGGTGGAAAAGTTATTGGCCTCACCCGCATATGGCGAGCGTTGGGCGAGGGCCTGGCTGGATCTGGCTCGTTATGCCGATACCAATGGATATGAAAAGGATCGGGAGCGCACCATCTGGCCCTACCGCGATTGGGTCATCAAGGCCTTCAACGCCGATATGCCCTATGACCAATTCACGCTTGAGCAGTTGGCGGGGGATATGCTCCCCAATGCCACCTTGACTCAGCACATCGCCACGGGCTTCCATCGCAACACGATGATCAATGAAGAGGGGGGCATCGATCCCTTGGAGTATCGGTTCTATGCGATGAACGATCGCGTCGCCACGACGGGTGTGGTTTGGCTCGGATTGACCGTCGGCTGCGCGCAGTGTCATACGCACAAGTACGATCCCATCACGCAACGCGAATACTACGGCCTTATGGCCCTGTTGAACAATGCGGACGACACGGATTTGGCCATCGCGGAAGACGACGATCAGCTGCAGTATCAGCAGCGATTGCAGGAAGCGGAGCGGCTCGTGCGAGAGTTGCCCAGCCGTTGGCCGGCGACCGACCCACAAGGCCAGCCAATTCCAGCGCTGGAGACGGCATTTGCCGACTGGTTGAAGGCTGCCCAAAAGCAGACCGTGCCGTGGACGAATGTGACGCCGAACTCTGTGCATTGCGAAACACTCCATCTGGCGGTCGAATCGGACGGGACGGTGATGGCCACGGGAGATCCGACCAAGTCCGATCGTTATCGACTCACAATTCCACTGAACCAACCGGGCCATCCACAACTTGAGACGATCACCTGTGTGCGTTTGGACGCGATTCCAGATCCTCGCCTACCTGGTGGTGGGCCGGGGCTGGGATACTACGAAGGTCCCAAAGGGGACTTTTTTCTGCAAGAAGTCCGCTTGTTTCACCAAGATACGCCAGTGAAAATCGCCCGCGCAACGCATTGCGATGTGGCCGATCGACTGAACCAACAGGCCATCGACAAGCCGCAACTCTTCGATGGCCGGGTCAATACCGGATTCAGCATCCGAAACGCCGATCCCACTGGCAAGCGGGAGGAATTGTTTCCCGACGGCCGCAGAGTGGTGTTCGTCTTGCAGTTGGCGGAGCCCCTGCATGCCGCGAAGCAACTGCGCATGGAAATGGATTTTGATCATTACTATGCGGCTTCATTGGGCAAGTTTCGGATTTCGGCGACCGGTGATGCCGGCGATCCGCCCGTCGCTGCCCACAACTACTCCCCGGAGATTGAGACGCTCTTGGGATTTCCCGACAGCGATCTGAGCCCTGCGCAACGCGACCGCTTGCGGGAGGAGTTCCTGCTGCACGCCCCACAATTGAAGCCTCATTCCCAGCGTATTGTCGAATTACGACAGCCGCCAAAAGTACCCGAGACTCTTGTGATGCGGGAGCGGCCCCGAGACGTCCCGCGTCCAACTTTCCTGCACACGCGAGGCGAATATACCCTTCCGACCGACCAAGTTGAGCCCCATGTGCCGGCAGCATTTTTGGGCACGGCCGAATCCGGGAACATCCCCCGCACTCGCATGGATTTGGCCCGCTGGTTGACATCGCGAAAAAATCCGTTGACGGCTCGCGTCTGGGTGAATCGACATTGGGCAGCCTTTTTCGGGCGAGGTTTGGTGCGGACGTTGGAGGACTTCGGCACGCAAGGGGACCGCCCCACCCATCCCGAATTATTGGACTGGCTGGCCGTGTGGGGCATGCAGCATGAGTGGTCCTCGAAGGAGTTACATCGGTTGATCGTCAACAGCCGTACCTATCAACAGTCGGCAACGGTGACGCCCGATCATCGTCGCTCGGATCCGCAGAATCTTTGGCTGTCGCATATGTCGCGGAGGCGACTCGATGGCGAAGCCGTGCGGGATGCCGTGCTCTCGGCCTGCGGTCTGCTATCCCATCGCATGGGGGGCCCCAGTGTTCGGCCCCCGCAACCCGGTTCTGTCGTGGCTCAGTCTTTTGATACACCGGAATGGCAGTCGGACGTTGGCTCCAATCGCTATCGCCGCAGTCTCTATACGTTCCAGAAACGAACAGCACCATTCGCCATGTATGTGGCTTTTGATGCCCCGAGCGGCGAGGCCTGTGTCGCTCGTCGCGACGTGTCCAATACGCCGTTGCAGGCCTTAACCTTGCTCAATGATGACATGTTCATCGAGGCTGCTCGAGAGCTCGGTCGGCAATTGCATGCGGTTCATGGAGATGATGCATCCAAGATCACACGCGGCATGCAGCAAGTTTTGAGTCGTGCTCCGGCAACCTGGGAATTGCCGATCTTGCAGGAATTTGTGGCGCGCCAGCGACGGCTCTTTCACGATGATGCCGGTGCGGCGGCGACGCTACTGGGTGCCGCAGCGGATGAAGACGTGGCCGAAATCGCCGCTTGGGCCGCCCTATCTCGTGCGCTTTTTAACCTGGATGAAGCGGTGAATCGCAATTGATCGATAGTGGATCCTTTGAATGGATGACGCCAACATGAAATCCAGTGGCCAACTCAAGTCTGCGAACAGCCCGTCAGCGGCTAATATGGCGTCCGAGCAAGTGTCGGCTGCCGCCGCAGCGTATTCGCGACGTCGCTTTCTGCACGAATGCCGTGTGGGGCTCGGCAAGATTGCCTTGGCAGGACTGCTCACGGAGGCCTGGTCGACCCGATCAGTCAACGTTGCGAATGCGGCTGCGACGGCCGGGTCCTCCGTCACTCCCGCGCATTTTCGAGGCAAGGCCAAACGGGTCATTCATCTGTTCATGGGTGGAGGGCCGAGCCAGCTGGAGTTATTCGACAACCGGCGTGAGTTGGCTAAGTGGGAAGGTCAGTCACTCCCCGCATCGGTATTGGGCGATCAGCGTTTCGCTTTTATCAAGCCAACGGCTGCCGTGTTGGGACCGCAGCTGCGCTTTGCTCGGCATGGTGCAGCCGGGACCGAGTTGTCTGAAGCACTCCCGCATTTGGCCCGCGTGGTGGATGATATCTGCGTGGTCAAGTCCATGCACACCGACCAATTCAACCACGCGCCGGCGCAGATCATGTTCCTGACCGGTTTCGGGCAACCGGGTCGCCCATCGCTCGGATCCTGGGTGCACTATGGTCTGGGGACGGAATCACGTGACCTGCCGGCCTTTGTGGTCTTGATCTCCAGTAAAGGCACCAGCGGCGGATCGTCACTCTGGTCCAGTGGATTTCTACCCACCACCTACTCAGGGGTGCGATTCCGGGCGCAGAAAGATCCAATCCTGCACGTCAGCAATCCCGCTGGGGTCACCGATCGCTTGCAACAGGATACGTACCAGGTTCTTGGGGCGTTGAATCGTGGCCAATTAGAGCAGCTGGGGGATCCCGAGATCGCCACCCGCATCTCACAATACGAGATGGCAGCCCGACTGCAGACGTCGGCGCCGGAGTTGATGGACCTGAAGGATGAGACGGCTGCCACGCTGGCCCAGTATGGCTGTGATCCCGAACAACCAAGCTTTGCACGAAACTGCTTGTTGGCCAGGCGGATGATGGAACGCGGGGTTCGGTTTGTGAGCCTGATGCACGAGAGCTGGGATCATCATGGTAGCGTCGTCTCAGGGGTGCGGGATGCCTGCAAATCCACGGATCAGGCGACAGCCGCGCTCCTGGAGGATCTGAAGCAGCGGGGACTCCTCGACGAAACGCTGGTGATCTGGGGGGGCGAGTTTGGCCGCACTCCCATGGTCGAGATCCGTGGCAAGGACCCGGGTCGTGATCATCATCCGCAGGCGTTTTCCATGTGGTTGGCTGGAGGTGGCATCCGGCCGGGGACGACCATCGGACAGACCGACGACTTCGGCTTCCGCGCCGTCGAAAATCCCGTCCACGTCTATGACATTCAGGCTACCATCTTGCATTGTCTCGGTCTCGATCACGAACGGCTGACCTTCTTCCACGCCGGCCGGGATTTTCGTTTGACCGATGTCCATGGCCGCATCATACGCGAGATGTTGGCTTAAGTGGCGGCAGGCTTCTAGCCTGCCGATTGTGTGGTATTGTTTCAACAGGTAGCATGTGTTGTTGGGGCTCCACAGGCTGGAAGCCTATGCCACTGTTAGGCCAACACGCTGTCAACCACCTTGCCGTGCACGTCCGTGATGCGGTAATCGCGCCCTTGAAAGTGATAGGTCAGGCGTTGATGGTCCACTCCCAGGCAATGGAGAACCGTGGCGTTCAGATCGTGGATGTGAACGGGATCTTGCGTGATGTTGTACCCGTAATCATCCGTCGCGCCATGCACGAGACCCGCTCGCGCGCCCCCTCCGGCTAGCCACATGCTGAAACAGCGGCCGTGATGATCCCGTCCGTAATCGTCCTTCAATCCTTCCTGCCCATAAACCGTTCGGCCAAATTCACCCCCCCAGATCACCAGCGTTTCGTCGAGGAGCCCCCGCTGCTTCAAATCCTGGAGCAAAGCGGCTTGCGGTTGATCCACATCCCGACACTGCTTAGGAAGATTGGTCACCAAGGCACCATGATGGTCCCACCCGCGATGGTAGAGTTGAATACAGCGGACGCCCCGTTCCACCAATCTCCGTGCGAGCAGACAATTGGCTGCATAGCTACCGGGCCGGCTGACATCCGGGCCGTATAGGTCCAGAGTGGCGGCCGACTCGGACGAGAGATCCGTCAATTCGGGGACGGAGGCCTGCATCCGAAAGGCCATTTCGTACTGCGCGATGCGCGCCTGAATTTCCGGATCGGAAACGAGCTGTGCCTTATGTTGATTGAGTTCGGCTAGGCCATCAAGCGTTTTTCGCCGCAGGGATCGGTCGATACCGGCCGGATTGGAAAGGTACAGCACGGGATCTCCGCCGCTGCGCAGTTTGACCCCTTGATAACTGGAAGGCAAAAATCCGGCACCCCACAACCGATCCAATAACCCCTGATTCGCGTCCTCCGAGCTGCCGTGGGAGATCATCACCACAAACGCCGGCAGATTCTGCGACTCGCGGCCTAGCCCATATGCCAGCCACGCCCCCAGCGATGGGCGTCCCGGTTGCTGCGAACCGGTCTGAATAAAGGTGATGGCCGGGTCGTGATTGATGGCCTCCGTCCACATCGACCGAATCAAACAAATATCATCCATGCGTCGCTGCATGTGGGGGAGTAATTCGCTCACCCAAGTCCCGGCGGTGCCGCTGCGTTGAAACTTGAATTTCGAGGCAATGACGGGAAAGCTCTTTTGATTGGCGGTCATGCCAGTTACACGCTGCCCCATGCGGATGGAATCGGGCAACTCGGTACCGTGTCGGCTCGCCAACTCGGGCTTATAGTCCCACAGATCCAACTGTGAGGGACCGCCAGACTGAAACAAGTAGATCACACGTTTCGCCTTCGGCGCGTAGTGCGCTGGCAGCATCCCGGAATCGCCGGATGGCGCTCCAGCTGATTTCGAACTCGCCAATGCACCATCGGTCTGAAGTAAATGAGCGAGCGAGGCGACTCCGGCCAGCGACCGGCCACAAAATTGGCGACGTGCCAGGCGGACCTGCGATTCCTGCCAAGAATCCATCGCGGTTATTCCTTCGTAATGGTTTCATCCAAGTTCAAGAGAACATTGCACACCACCGTCCATGCGGCGAGTTCTCCGACGGGCAACCGCTGATCGTATGGGGCAGCCCCTACATGAAGTAGTGCGTCAGCGGCTTGTGCGTCGGCATGGTATCGTTGGCGCGATTCCTCCAGGATACGCTGCATCACGGTCCGTTCGGCGGCATCCGGTTCGCGTGCCAGGACCGCTCGATAGGCCAGGCTCAGTGGCGGCCCCTCGTTTTCGGACGCGGGCTGCAAGATCTTCTCCGCCAATTTGCGGGCGGCCTCGATATAGGTGACGTCGTTTAGCAGGGCGAGCGCTTGCAAGGGCGTGTTCGTGCGGGCGCGGCGGATCACACAGAACTCGCGATCCGGGGCATCCAACAGATTCATCGACGGGGGCGGGCACGTGCGTTTCCAAAAGGTGTACAAGCTGCGCCGATAGAGCCCAGCCCCTGCCGACGGCTCGTATTTTTCCCGCCGCAATACCGAAACCTCTTCCCAGAGCCCGGCTGGCTGGTAAGGGCGAACGCTCGGACCACCCGCATGCTCGATCAACAGGCCGCTGGCCGCCAACGCGCCGTCGCGTATCTGCTCGGCGGACAATCGATAGCGGGGTCCACGCGCCAACCACCGATTGGCCGGATCACGCTGACGCAGTTCCGGTTGGCTGGCCGAATCCTGTCGATACGTGGCCGAGGTGACGATCGCTCGTATCAGCGTCTTGGTATCCCATTCGTATGCGAAGGATTCGTGGGAGGATCGTGGCGTGCGGTAGCTGACGGCGAGCCAATCGAGTAGTTCCGGGTGCGACGGCGGCGAGCCCTGAATGCCGAAATCTTCTTCCGTTTCGACCAGTCCCGCGCCAAATAATAAGGCCCACCACCGGTTCACGGCGACTCGAGCCGGAAGGGGATTCTGGGGCAATAGTAGCCAGCGTGCCAACCCAAGCCGGTTGCGCGGTAACTCGTCAGGCCAATTTCCTAATTGCGTCGGCACCCCAGATTCCACCGACTCGCC
>SXHS01000093.1 GCA_005773145.1 Planctomycetaceae bacterium
ACCGACTTGCCACGCCCGAGGAAACTCGGCGGATGCACCTCCCACACACCGAGAAAACTCAGCGCCATGGCGAATATTAACACAATCATCGCCACTTTGAATCTCATGTCGGAAAACTGCGCACCCCAGCCGAGATTTGAGACCACGGCCAAGGTTGCCAACACCATGAAGACACACAGCATGCCCAGTGCATAGAACCCATTCAGCCAAAATATTTGTCGCGAACTAGCCTTGGCCTGTTCAACAAACGACAGAATCTTCAGCCCGACCACCGGGAGCACACATGGCATCAAATTCAGTAAAGCTCCGCCGAGCACACCGATTATCATCTTGGTCAGCAGCACGATTGGATCAATGGCGGACAGCGTACCCCGCTGGATCCCGCCGGAATGCTGTGTCCCACCGGATGACAACCGAGCCCACTGAGCCGCGTCGTCGTAGGTACTGTGCGAAAATCGCAAATCGGTCGGCGTGGCTCCTGGTGTGGCAGCTACAGGAACCGATACGGTAAAGGCAACCCCCTTGGGACTGTCACACGTTTGCTTCGTACACGTTTGGAATCCGATGCGGCCTTGCAAGGTCTGCATTCCTGCGGCCGCCGATGCCGGCACCGCTATGTCAACCTCCCAACTCGCCGACCGCTCGTAATAGCTCAAAACGGGCTGCTCATCCAAGCCCGTTTCTTCGCGTATCACCGTTTGCTGCGGACGCATTGCCTTTACCGTCCAACCGACCGGCAACTGCCATCCGAAAATCGTCGGACTCGCCATGGGGGTCTGATCGGGCTTCAGGACCTCCCCTTCAGCGTAGATGTGCCAGTTGGGTTCCAAATCGGCGAACAGGACCACCGTCATCGTGGCCCCCGGGTACACCGGCGTGGCGGAGACCAGCCCACGCCAGCGGACATGCGAGCTCGCCATCTGGCTGCCGCTCTCCGTCGAACCGTGATCACCGCCGGCATCGTCAGTCCTAGGATTGCCGCCAGCCGATTCGGCGACATCCGTGGTAGCGGTCGATGTCTCCTGCACACCCGCGAAGCGTGCGGTAAATGTAGGCTTCAACGACGACAGCGGAATGCACGCCCCTTCGTCCTGGCAGATTTGTCCGTCGAGTGAGCCGGTGATCGAGACCTGTTGGGGATCGACCGATCCGTCAAAACGTAGGGGGGCCGACCACGTCACGCGTCCGGCATGTTCCTCCACGGGAACCTTAAAGAACTCGAGCCGGCGAACGGTCGGCGGGGCATCTGGCTGAAAAGGCCCGGCGACTTCCACACCGGCGATCGGGTTTAGCTTAATCTCCGTACGCAACGGACCGCCGGCCGCCTGGGTCAACGAGTAGATATGCCACTGTGGTTGCAACTGCGCGGTAATGCGCAACTCGCCCGTGCGGCCACTGGGATCGGAGACAAATTCAGCCTGCAGCTGCAATTGGTCTTTCGTCCGAAGCGACCGAAGGCCTCGTTGTAATCCAAGCCCCGTGCGCGGTCCAACAGGGCTGGCCGCCGCGCGGCGCCCGGACGGGTCGTCCGTGGGAGTTGGCGATTCGTGGACATTGGGGAGTCGCACGGCCTGATCGGCATCACGGCCGACCGGATCTGCTGCCGCTGCTAGCGGCCCAAGGTAAAGGCACGCGTATGCGATCACGATACCCAGCCCAGTGCCGATGCGGTGCGTTGCAAGCAGCATGCCCGATTCCTCGAAAAATTCTGACAGTTCCGCCAACCATATTGTATCGGTTCGCGACAAACAGGGTCAACAGCGTGTTCCCCCAGGCCCGAAGTGAAGGATCATGCCATGGCTCGTGCCCGGGCTCACGGCCGCATCGTTTACCGCCCAGCCGAAGTCGCCGGCGGCAATAAATAGTGGCATAGGCATCTTGCCTGTGGTCTTTGCCAATCGTGCAGAGCCGCCGGCGCCTTTGGCTGGGCGGTAAACGACCCAAGCCAACGCGCCACTGATCGAAAGTGGACGGCTACCAAATCGTAAGGGACTGCTCGAACAGTCGCGCCAGGTCTTGCTCATCGGCCACACGCGGCGAGAGTTTGGTCACGCGCTGTTGCAAGCTGGCCCCTTTGGCCAACGCGGGACAATCGGCCGCCGAAAAGCCCACCGCCGAGATGCCATTGGGAACCGCTAGCTGACGCATGTAATCGATCAGTTGCTGGGCCAGCAACTCGCCAGCCTGTTCGTCCTTGGCATCGGTGATATCGGCCCCCAAAAGAGACGCCGCTCGCAAGTGCCGGTCTGGGCAGGCACTCGCCGTAAATCGAAAGACGGCTGGCGCCGACAGGATGACGGAAACCCCATGCGGCACCATGGCGTGATCGGCCGGGTACCCGGGGGCCGTGTAACCACGAACCATGCTGCTAATCGGATAGGACATGCCGTGGCACAAATGGCAGCCGGCATTACCGAAGCCCATCCCGGCAAACGAACTGGCCAGCAGCATGTTCCAACGTGCTTCATCATCCTGAGTGTCACGCACCGCGCGCAATAGATAACGTGACACCAACACCATGGCCCGTTCCGACCAGACGTCGCTAACTGGGTTATTGCCTTGATAGGCGGGACGTGTCGCCGGTCGATCGGGGCGCGGTCGTTGATCGAAACGAATCGCGGTATAGGACTCGACGGCGTGGCACAGCACATCGAGTCCCGCGGAAGCGGCCACCTCAGCGGGCTGCGTGCGAGTGTTCTCGGGATCAACAAGTCCCAAGGTGGGCTTCAAGCGGCGATGGGCAATTCCCGTCTTCGCATGTTGCTCTGTGTAATCAAAAATGGCCACTCCGGTCGTTTCACTCCCCGTGCCGGCGGTGGTCGGAATGGCGATCAACGGTTTGAGTGGTCCTGGCACGGGCTGACCTTCACCAACAGGCGCATTGACATACGTCAGAAATTCCGCCGGGTACGTGGTGTACAAATTGGCCACCTTCGCCGTATCGATGGCCGAGCCGCCACCAACCGCCACATAGCCATCGAATTTCCCACTTTTCGCGGCAGCAATCGCATCATGAAACGATTGATGGCTGGGCTCGACGCGGACGCGGTCAAAGACATCGAAGTCGATGTGGTTTTTTCGCAAAGAAGCCAGCACGCGTTCAACGGGTGCCAGAGTTCGAACGCGTGGATCGGTCACAACCATCACGCGTCGTAACCCCAACTCCTGGCAATCCATGCCGACTTCATCAGTCACCCCCGCGCCGAAGCGCAGGTTGGATGTCGCCATTTCAAAGGCACTATCGAGATCGGACATCGTGATTTGCTCCCTACGGCCCTCGTGCTGTCAGTGGTCGCCCATCTCCTGCGGGTGCAGGAACAGTGCCCGTTTCTGATTGGGCAAGGCATAATCAAAACCGCAAACGCGAAAGAGATCTTCGGACGACGTGATCGCCATGAGTTCGTAGACATTCAATTCGCGGGCCCGCTCAATGCAGTAGCGGACCAAGGTACGACCGATGCCCCTGTGTTGGAATCCATCTGCCACCACGAGTCCCTGAATCTCAGCCAGCTTGCGGGAATAGACTTCGATCGCAGCGAATCCGACGATCCGACCATCGCTCTCCGCAACGAACCCTTGTGGTATGAGCCGGGCTAATTCGTGTTCGTCGCGGGGCAACAACTGATGGTCGGACATGGCCGGTTCCATCAGGCGATGGATCTCCGCCAGATCCGCCATGCTGGCGGCACGAATCGACCACGGTGCAGAATCGTTCACGCCATTCGTCCTAAATTGAAAACTCATCCCGGCCATCGTGGTGTCCCGGAACGCCGGGTATCGCGGGGCCCCCACAGTAGCGGTTGACTCGCATCGCGCGAAGATGACTCTTGTCGGGAGCATCCGTCTCGGGGTCACCCGTTGGTGTCGGACAATTCGCGTAGAAAATCGATGGCTTCGTCCACGTCCGGTACCATCGCGCCCGGTCGTCGCCCCTGTCGATCACAGCGTGCCATGAGCATCAGTTGATCGTAGTCCTCGGACCGTTTTAGCCGCCGCAGAGCCCGCTGTCCTAAGAGCCCACGAAAGACCGATTCGGCATCGTCTTGATGTTGAATGAACCAAGCCGTCCGCTCGGTAACGCTTCCCGCGAGTGCCTCCAACGCCGCGTCAATCGGGGCACCGGGATCAATTGCCTGCCCCACTTCATGCAACAAACATGCGAGCAAAAACTCTTCGTCGTAGGCGATCTCATCACGTGCCAGCTGAAACACCTGTAGGCTGTGATAGAGCAAGTCCCCCTCGGGATGCTGTTGGCGATTCTGCCGTACCTGCTCCAACGGAATCAGAAGGCCCCGATAGAGCGCGAAGCGATCGAGCGGCGCGGCGGGCAAATCGGCTGATGACTGATCTACGCCATCGTAATGCGGTACCTCCAATCGTTCGGCGAATTCGGAGAGGTTCCACCGCCGGATGCGCTTACCGGTCCGACGATTCCGCATTGTGCACCTCGCAAGGGACTGCGGGTACACATCCAATTGCCAGGGAATTCGGTCGGTGACCAGAAAGCGTGCGGTACGCCGTGTCCGAGTCGTGTCCGACGACCTATCAGAGCCGCTCACATGCAGGCGATCTGCACACACGCCCAGCGCAGTCAGCCGTTCGGCAATCGCCACCGTTCGATCGGAAAAGACCTGTAGGACGATATCTTGAGGCAGCCTCTCATCGTGAATCAAACCACGTACCAAGACGTGTGGCTGGAAATCGGCCAGCGAACGCATGCGTTCCAGCACGAGCTCACAGCGGTCACGCACCGGTGATCCCGGACGAAACCGGTGGAATTGCCGCGCAATCCGATGCAATTGCCGGTCCAATTGTGCATTCGTGGGCAATTCGTCGGACCGGATCAGGCCACCACGCAGGCGGCGGGCAGCCCGCAGTTTAGCCCGATAATACTCGGTCTCATGCCGCCAGAAAATCAGGCACGCCGCTTCCCAGGCAATTTGACGCTGCAACCGGAGATTGAACATGGGCGCAAGGGAGCTGATCTGCTGAGGAACTCATTTCAGATGCGAGACCGCGATGTGATATGTGTGCTCCTATCTCCATTTTAGCCGCCGCAGGGCCCGCCGGCTAGCTGTAAACCGCGAGCGATCGTGGTCCGCCTACGATTACTTCAGCCAAAGGGCCGCCAAACTGGCCCCGTTGATCAGTACGTGCACATAGATACACGGGAGGATGCGCCGCGTCCGCTGATAGAGATAGCCGAGCCCCAAAGCCAGCAGGAATAGCGGGATTGGGTCGGGCCCATGGCCGAGATGGGCCACTGCGAACAGTCCGGAACTACCCACAATCGGCCACCAGGCCGGCCGGACCCTCGCGCCCGGATCGGCGGACAGGGGGCCCCCGCGGTCCACCTCCCCCGCCGTGACCGGTAGTGGACGATCCGTGTCCGTGGCCGTGCGTGCGGGCCCAAGCCACAGCCAAGTCCAGACTTGGTCGGGTGCGGGCAGGGCGGGGTCCCCCAACCGCCGCAGAGCTGCGACGTTTTCGAACCAACCTTGCAAGAAGACTCGGAAGAGATACTCTTCGACCACGGGTGCCACGATCACTGCCGCGAAGCCCAGGAGGCCGAAGGATCGAAGACTCGCATCGTGCCCCAGTACCTCAATCACGGGATGTTCGGAAGGCAGCCACCAGGTTACCAACAGCCACTGCAGTAGAAATACGGGTACGATCAACATGGCGAACGCCAACAGTCCATGAACCAGATCCATCAGGAACGGCTGGCGACCAGCACGTAATCCGTCCCCCATTGGCGTAAGGCCGACGTCCGCGGCGGTCGTGCCGAGATTCCGCTCAAGCAACCAAAGCGCGAGACACAATCCCAATAGGTTCACCAGCGCGAACCATGCGATCATCGCTGCGGACGGGGACGAAGCGGCGTCGGCGGCCATCTCCTCGAGCGTCAGACCGTGCGACCGATACCACAGCAGGCTGGCGATGACCTGCAGGAGAAACCACAGCAAGACCATCCATAACAAATCTACTAAACCCCACGGGGCGAGGCGCGGCCGTGTGTAGTCGAGAATCGGCTGGCCTCGCAAAACACGAATGCCGGCGGCCCACCACCCCAGGACGCAGGCTATCCAAACGAGAACTTGCAGCCCCTCGGTCAGGTACATCGTCCAGTTGATAGCCATTAACAACTTTCCATGTTCACATCAGGTCCAGACAACGGCGAGCCACGCATCCTGCCGTCTATTTGCGCAACAGTCGGATGGCTGCCAGAACATAGATTGCGCCGGAATACACGGTAATCGCCAATGTGGCCCAGACCAACGTGCGCACGGAGGGGACCAGCCAAGCCGGGGAACTTGCCGTCGACGACAGCGACTGGCACAGCCAAATACTTCCTAGCGCGGCTGCACATTGCAGCACCATCTTGACCTTACCCGGCATGTTCGCTGAGAAATCGTGTCCTTGCTCTTCCAGATAAGAGCGCAGTACGGTCACCAGCATCTCGCGACCGACGATGACCACGACCATCCACGGTAGAATTTCTGACCCAGGGCGCGCCGCGAGAAAAATATAGGTTCCGGCGATCAAGATCTTGTCGGCAAAGGGATCCATGATGCGTCCCAGTTGGGTTACTTTTTGCAGCCGACGGGCCAGATATCCATCCATCCAATCTGTGGCCGCGACCACGAGAAAGAGTGGCCAGGCACTCGCATCGCGCCGCGCATGGAGCACGACGAACAGGATCAGGGACAAGAACAACCGCAACAGGGTAATGAGGTTTGGCAGGTTCCACATGCGAGTCGCCGCTGGAAAATCCATTCACATCGAAATTGAGAACCACACCGCAGATTGCGACAGCCGGGGACTATTCCTCGCGCGGTCGCGGAGGCCCAACTGCCACTGCCACCAAATCGTACTTGCTGGTCGCCACAATCTCACATGGTACCAACTGGCCGGTTGACAATCGCTCACCGGTCACCCAAACGACGCTGTCGACATCCGGCGCATCCGCTGTGCTACGCCCCACCCAGGCATTCGGCTGCTCGGGGACGGCCGCATCAATCAGAATATCCCGCTGCTGGCCAACCTGCCGCGCGTTCCAAGCAAAGGCAATTTCCTGCTGGGCCGCCATCAACTGGTCTCGGCGGCGAACACTAACGGCCGGATCGACGTGATCGGGCAGTTGAGCGGCCGGCGTGTCCGGCTCGAGGGAATAGGTGAAGACGCCCAATCGTTCGAAACGTTGAGCCACCACGAATTCCAACAACTGTTCGAATTGAGCCTCCGTCTCCCCTGGGAATCCGGTGATGAAAGTTGTCCGTAATATCAGCTCCGGTATACGGTCGCGCAGCCGAGCCAGCAACTTCTCCGTCTCACCCCGGTCCACTCGTCTCGCCATGCGGCGCAACATGGTGTCGTCAATGTGCTGCAAAGGCATATCGAGGTAGGGAATAATCCGCCGACTGTCCGCGATCACGTCCATCAACTCATCGGTCACATACATCGGGTACAGGTACATCAAGCGAATCCAATCGACACCCGATACATCCTCCAGTTGACGCAGCAGGTCCGTCAATCGCGGCGCGCCGTACAGGTCCAGGCCGTAATAAGTAGTATCTTGAGCCACCAGGATCAACTCACGCGCGCCATCGCGCACCAACTGCCGCGCCTCGTTGACAATCGCTTCGATCGGTTTCGACGCATGCTTGCCGCGCATTTTGGGGATCGCGCAAAACGTGCATAGTCGGTCGCAGCCTTCTGAGATCTTCAAGTAGGCAAAATGCTTGGGGGTCACACGCAGGCGGTTTTCATCCGATAAGGCACGGACCGGCGCGGGACGGAACACGGTTCTCTGTTCATTCAAATGGCCCACCAATCGGTCGGCAACCGCTGTGATCTCCTCACGTCCGAAAACGCCAACCAAGTGATCGATCTCCGGATGTGTCTCCAAGAGTGCCTCGCGCTGACGCTCCGCGAGACATCCCGAGACAATGACGCCCTTGGTTCCCCCCTTTCGCTTCAACTGCAGCATCTCTTGGATGACGGATAGCGACTCCTGACGAGCCGCTTCAATAAAACCGCAGGTGTTGACCACGACAAAATCGGTGCCGGCCGGGTCATGGACCAGGTCGTACCCATCGAGCCGTAGCAAACCGAGCATGCGTTCGCTGTCGACGAGGTTCTTCGGGCAACCCAGACTCACGAAGGCATACTTTCCCTTCGTACCCACGGCGGGTTTGGGGGCCAATGGTATTGGCGTCGAAATGGTCACAAAATACTCCGCCTAACACAAGGGAATGCGAAACGCTGAACCTACCACACACGGCGGCACAGCCACCGCACGAGTGCCTCCCCATCGTACCATTTCCCCGATCGGCAGGGGAAGCATGGTGCCAGAAACCGACGGAAACGGAGAGAATCTAACCATCTTTGGCTACCCCGGGCCGCTTGTTTGCCCATGCATGTGTCATCGTAGCCTGGGGCAACGCCCCAGGAAGAGTGTGGATCCGAATGTCTGAGTTGGCCAAAGGCCAACGTCACGACCTGGGACGAAGTTCGTCATCGAAGTTTGTGAGTTCCATGCCCAGCCCAGGAACGAGAGACCGCCGGCAAGATGCCTGTGCCACTGGGGGAGAGCCAAACCTAGCGGCGGACGAGTTCTTGGTCGAAGTAATTAATCGCCATGCCAGCATCCACCACAACCGACTGGGCGTTGATGCCGCTTGAGCGAGGACTCAACAGAAACGCCGCCACATCGGCTGCCTCTCGCGTTTGCACGGCCTTTTTGCGTGGTATGACCTGCTCGGCATACAAATACGAGTCGACATATCCGGGGATCCCTGCCGACGCCGAAGTCTTAAGAAGCCCCGGGGCAACCGCGTTGAACCGCACACGAGAAAAGCGGCTAAACGACTTGGCCAGGAACGCCAAGGAGGAATCCAGCGCCGCCTTGATGGGGGCCATGAATCCGTAGTTTTCGCTCGCCATCCGTGTCGTGGAAATCGAAACGGTCACCACCGACGCATCGGGATCCAGAAGGTCACGGAGGGCATTGGACAGGCTTACAAGCGAAAAACACGAAATATCCACCGCTCGCAAGAACTGACTCTTCGTCGTTTCGTGGAAGGGCTTCATGCCCTCTTCATAATCGGCAAAGGCAATCGAATGCAACATGCCGTGCAACGGGCCGTACTGCGCCGCGACGTTGGCACGCAGCGACTCGATTTGCTCAGGCAACTCCACGTCGCAGACCAACAGCTCTCGACCGGGAAAAACCGACTGTAAACTGGCACGCCTCGCTTCGCTGCGGACCACATAGATCGGTTCCGCGCCCACTTGTTCCAGCACTTGTCCCACGGCGTAGGCCACGCTCTTGCGGTTTGCCACTCCGAGCACCAGAATTTTTTTGCCAGCCAATTGCAGAAAATCCGTGGTCATACGGCAACTCGCCCCTCCGGACGAGGCTCCGGGCGGATCCCGCCCAAAAGGCTCTCGTCCCGACCGGATACCAAGCTACGATGCCATTCCACGCCCAGCATCACACAGTTGATCCCCGATCCAATCCCCAGCAACCCCACCCGATCACCGCTTTGGAAATGACCTTGTTCGCAACCGAGGGCCATCGTCACGGGCAACGCCACCGAGCCCGTGTTGCCCAGGGTTTGCAATGTCGCGAAATCGCCGACCGGATCGAGCCCCAAAGATTCCAACAACAATTTTCGATGCGCGGATCCCACCTGATGGCAAACCGTCTTATCGAGCCCGCCGACCGCTTCCTGCATTTGCGCTAGGAATCCGCCAAAGGTCTCGACCCCAGTCGCGATCCCCTCGTGCATCAGTTGTTCGGAATCGGTTTCCATCCACGGAGACATACCATCGGCCACCGCCTCGTCACCACCGCTATGGCAGAGTCGGTGAAATGCCGTGTGAGCGCGCCCCGTACCAATCACCAGACGGTTCCCCGTGCGCGAAATTTCCGAGTTGATCAACACGACGGCGCAGCTGGCGGAGCCAATGGTTAAAGAGGCGACGATGGATTTAATGGCCTGGCGTGACATGTCGGTATCGCGATTCAGTCGCTCGATCGTATTCTCCAATAGCTGACGACTCCCCTCAGTTCCCACCACGACCCCCGCGCGGATTTGGCCCAGCTCGATCATGTTGGCGACCTGCACGATGCCGTTCAACAGGCCCAGGCACGCATTGGACACATCGTAGATCAAACAATCCGCCGGCAATCCCGCCTCGCAATGCACGCGACTCGCCGTGGCTGGCTCCAGATGATCGCGGCAGACGGAACCGTGTACCAAGGCGCCCACATTTTGACGATCCAATTCGGCCGCTGCGAGTGCCCCTGTCACACTGAGCACGCTCTTCTCGCTGGGGAGTGTGCCGGTCTCCCAGAGTCGCCGTTGCTGGATGCCAGTCATGAACTCCAGCCGACCTTGAGGGAGTCGCAATCGCCGATACAGAGGTTCCAACTGCTGCTCAATCTGAGCGCTACTGACGACTTGCTTCGGCAAGACATACCCGAACGATTCCAGGCAAACTTTCTGATATCGCAATCGCATCATTTCGCCTCAGGAGCACGGGCCGTCGCACCGATGCGGTACAGGTGGGATGAACCGCGAATCAGCAAGGCTCCATCCATCGCGGCATAGGAGGCCAACGTACGTTCCTTCAAATCGTTTCGTGCCAACTCACGATACTCGCCGCCCGGTTCCACAACGATCCCCACTCCGTCCTCATCCTGAAAGTAGAGCTTTCCGTCTGCCAACAGTGGAGATGCGGAGAAATTTCCCCCCACGCGGTGCTGCCATTGCACTTTGCCTGACTGGGCGTCGACGCAACTGGCAACACCCGCGTCGGAGATCATAACCAACGAATCCCCCGCGAGCACCATGGAGGGAGTATGGGGGGCGCCCCGATCCAACGTCCAAGCCACATGACTCTCCGTCACGTCCCCTTGGCCATCCGGCCGAATTGCCATGACAATCGGCCGATCGTAGCTGGTGCTGATGAATACCAGACCATGCCCGAACACGGGACGCGGTATGACGCTGTACCCATCATAGCGGACGCGCCAGATCTCGTCGCCAGTACTCGGGTCGTGTGCGGTGACACAATTGGCGCCGGGACTGATGATCTGCGGACGACCCTTCACCTGGATCAAGAGCGGTGTGCTGAAGGAAAATTTACGATCCCCATCCGTCTTGCGATCCATCGCCCAAATACGTTGTCCACTAGCGCGATGGACGGACACGATGGACTGAGTGTCCGCGCCGTCTGCGCTAAAAACGAGTCCCTCACCCGCCAAGATGGGCGAACCACCACCACCATGTCGCGTTTCATACTGCGTACCGTTGTAACGCCAAACCATCCGTCCGCTACGCTCCAGGCAGGCCGTTCCTTGGTCGGCAAAATGGACATACAGCTTTCCGTCGCTTAGCACGGGAGTAGGACTGGCGTGGCTATTTTTCTGGTGCATGGCCGGAGCCTTCTCGCCCGCCTGCTTGAACACCTCAACATCCCAAACCTTGGCCCCATCGACGACTGAAAGACACATCGCGCGTAGCGATCGAGGGCTATCCGGGGCATCCCCCGTCGGCACCGCACACGTGATGAAGATCTGCTGATCGTCCAACACGGGGCTCGACCAGCCCTCTCCCGGCAAGGCCGATTTCCACACCACGTTCTCATGGTCACTCCACGTGGTGGGGAGCTGCGTGGCGGTGGAAATGCCTTGGCCTGCCGGTCCGCGAAACTCCGGCCAGCCAGACTCCACACCGTTCGCCGGCCTGACGATCGTCAAAACGCCGACCAACAAAACAGCGACCGGCATCACCGTCGCCAAGTTTCGCCGCACCTGCGGGATCAACATGGAGTGTTTCCTTATCAAGGGAGCGCGACGATTGCTCATTGGTTTGGACATGAACGACCTGTAACTCAACCTCGCTTCCCTAGTTTCATAGAGCCCTACAGCAACGCATGGGGGCCCAGGTTGGCAAAGCCAGCATAAACGAGTCGCTGATCGGCGAAAAGCGGACCTCGTTTAGCCAATGGCCTGCCAACCGTCGGGAACCACCCCGTCCTTGATGATTACAGGGACACCATCACGTACGGCGCAGAATTCGGCAAGATCCTGATTCGGATCTCCTTGGGGAGGCACGATCCGCACCCGCTGGCCAATGTGACAGTTCTTGTCGACAATTGCCCCTTCAATCATGGAACCGTCCCCCACACCGGTAGGTGGCCGCCCCCAGGCCAGATTGCGTTTCCGGTCGTGGTCTCCTTCGTACTCGTCGGATCCCATGAGCACCGAGTTTCGGATGGTAACGTTGTTGCCAATGACGCAGCGTACGCC
>SXHS01000094.1 GCA_005773145.1 Planctomycetaceae bacterium
GCTCATGCTCTTTCTGGCCCCAGCGTTGCTACTGGGTCTCTGGGCCCAGTACCGAGTGAAGTCGAATTTCGCCCGCGCCAGCCAGATACCGGCTCGGCTCAGTGGCGCTGCGGCCGCCCGCCACATACTGGACCAGGCGGGCTTGCAGCAGGTGGACATCGAGCAGGTTCCCGGCCAACTGAGTGACCATTACGATCCGCGGGCCAAGGTACTGCGACTGAGTCCCGAGGTCTACAGCGGTCGCAATTTGGCGGCGGTTGGCATTGCCGCGCACGAGGCCGGACATGCGGTGCAGGATGCCCAGCGTTATTCGGCCTTGGTCGTCCGCAATGCGGCTGTCCCCATGGCCGGAATTGGCAGCAATATCGGTTTATTGCTGATGGCCCTCGGTTTTGGCATGCCCAAATTGATGTTAGTGGGCATGATCCTGTTTTCCGCCGTCGTGATTTTTCAATTGGTCAACTTGCCCGTCGAGTACGACGCGAGTGCTCGGGCCAAGAAGTTGTTGGTAGATCGGGGCATAGTTTCTACCGAGGAGATGCCCTACGTGCGCCGAGTCTTGAGTGCTGCGGCCTTGACCTATGTGGCCGCCACTCTCCAATCGGTTTTGACGTTGCTCTACTACGCCTCGCATTTCTCCGGCAGTCGCGACGAGTCGTGAGGGGCAGCTACTTGGAGCAGTAGTACACAAATGCCGGCGGGACGTTGCGCCAGATCGTGCGAGTCCGCTTCACGTGCGGAAAGTATTGATGCAGCTTCGCGCGAAAGCGTTTGGCTGCGGGTAGGGGGAGTCCCGTGAGATACGCGTAGGTGGCAAATTGGCCGTGCGGGGAAAGGGCACGCTGCATCGCATCTAGGTACTCATCCTGTTGGCCCTCCGTGAACGACGACCAAGGCAAACCTGAGATGACCGCGTCGACGTGTGGCCAGCCCAACGATGTAGCAAGCTGGCCAACATTGGCAACGCTGTCGTTGAAGACCGTCATACCCGTAAAGCGTTCCTTGAGTTCCGCGACAAAGCGGGTGTTGAGCTCAATGCCGAAGAAATCCACCTGTGGAGGTTTCCGCTCCATGATCGCCTCGGTGATCGCCCCCGTGCCAGGACCATATTCGACCAGCCGTTGAACCCGAGACCAATCAATCGCGTTCACCGTATGGCGGGCCAGCCGCTGAGAACTCGGAGCAACAGCCCCCACGGCCCGGCGATCACGGACGAACTCCCAGAAAAATCCCGCGTAGTTTTCTCGAGACATGCCGGCTTGCCCAAAGGGGGAGGGTAGGGGAGGGTCATGGAACAGGCGCACTGCTCAATCCGCCCACTTTGCCCGGTCTTCTCTCATTCGTCAAGCCGTGGTGACGCAAAGTTTCAGGGCTGGGAGGGTCCGGTTGTCGGCTTTCTCGCTGCCACCAGGCCGTCCAGGCCTCAATAGGCTGCGTCGCGGGCAAACGTGTCCTTAAGATCGGAGGCGTAGAAGTAGCGAGCCACTTGATCGGCCAACACTTTAACAAACTGGCGGCGAAACTCGGGCTCGGAAATTTCCGTGGTCGGTTTACCGGTGGTAACGGGGAATTGAATGAGTGGGGGAACGCGTTGATAGACGCGCTTCCCATCGTCTTGAATGTCATAGACAGTTACCTCAACCTCGGCGCGACCCTTGAACATCGTCTGCCCTTCGTGCAGGCTGAAGGAGATCAGCTCCACGGCAACCAGCAAATCGGCATCGACCCCTTTGCCAATTTCCAGGTAGTCGTTCTGGTTCCAGTCATGCTCGTCCGTCCATTCCTGTAACTTCTGCGGGTCGATCAGCGTCATCTTGCGGATATTTCGCTGCAGTTGCTTCCCCACTTCACCGGCGATCATGTCGGCTGCGGTCGTGGGCCCGAACGATGGGGAAGCTGAAACGCACATGACGGCAACACGTTTTCCGGAAAGGCCATCAAACTCGGCTGGCACCATCTCCCCCAGCGCGGCGTGCATCAGGTTGGCGACCGTGCCCAAGCATCCAGTAAGCGTCAAAGCCAGCACGGCGAGCAGTCCCACTGCCAGAGAGTGACGTCGAGATCTTCCGGAGCGAATGGCAGGTTCGATCGCCTGTTCTTCGCGCAAAAAGTGTGCCATGCCGATACTCGCTTCCTTGCATTGGTACGGGGCCACCGATCTCTCGGAGAGGCCGAGAGCATACCGAGCGGCGCCCCCTCCAGCAAGGCAGATTTGTGGTCATGGCTAGCCGTCTACAGCTAGCAAACAGGCCGTTGGCGGTGTCCATCTGCGACGCCTAAGACGTGGGCTGGCTGCGGCAGAGTCGCTGGATGGCCCAAGCACGTCCACTGGCTGGGTCGATATCGACCAACGTCCCCGACAGCCGCACGTCCTCGGTGGCCACCTCGAAATGCGTGGGACGAAACGTGCGGGTGGTCTCTAGGACGCGATCGATCTGCCGCCCTAGGATACTATGGTACGGCCCCGTCATGCCGACATCGCATTGGAAGGCAGTCCCGCCAGGAAAGATCTGCTCATCGGCCGTGGGGACGTGAGTATGGGTCCCAAGGACGGCGCTCACCCGGCCGTCGAGATAGCGGCCGATCAATTGCTTGTCACTGGTTGCCTCCGCATGAAGATCCACCAGGATCACGCGAATCGTGGGGGGCAGTTCGCCCAAGACCCGATCCGCAGCGGCAAAGGGGCAATCGACCGGGCGCATAAAAACCCGCCCCATGAGACTCATCACCGCCACCGAGGTCCCGTCAGCAGCGACGAGCTGCATCCAGGGCTGACCGGGCGCTTCCGGCGGATAATTGGCCGGCTTCACAATATTAGGTTGCTCGAGGAGTATGGGCTCGATTTCCTGTCGACGGTAGATATGATCCCCGAGCGTGATGCCATCGACCCCCGCCTGGATCAATTGCCGATAGATATCGGGCGTGATGCCCGAACCGGCGGCCGCATTCTCGGCGTTGGCAACCACCAAATCGATGGCCAGTTCCTGGCGCAATCCGCGCAGCAGGCTGACCACGACTTGGCGACCCGGTTTGCCGACGATGTCGCCGATATGCAAAATTCGCATGGGCGCTACCGGGCGATTTCGGTGAAGCGGGCTTCGCGAATCAGGGTCACGCGAATCTCGCCGGGATAGGTCAATCGTTCCTCAAAGGCTCGCGCGATATCGCGGGCAATCTTGGCGGCGGCGGCATCATCCGTATCACGTGCATTGGCAATCACCCGCAGTTCGCGTCCTGCCTGAATGGCAAACGCCTGCTCGACACCGGGGAACTGGGTGGCGATCGACTCCAATTCCTCCATGCGTTTGATATACCGTTCGAGCGTTTCGCGGCGAGCACCGGGGCGCGAGGCACTGCACGCATCCGCCGTGGCCACCAGCACGGTGTAGGGATACTCCGTGATGATCTCGTCGTGATGTCCAAAGGCCGCGTGTACCACCTCGGCCTTCTCGCCGTGTCGACGCAGGATATCGGCGCCGATCTTGGGATGCCCCCCCTCCATATCGTGGTCGGCTGCCTTGCCGATATCGTGCAGCAATCCGCAACGACGTCCCATATCCCCATCCAAACCGACCATCTCCGCCAGCATGCCGGTGAGAAAGGCCACCTCCACGGAGTGGCGCAAAACATTTTGACTGTAGCTTGTCCGAAAGTAGAGTCGCCCCAAGAGATACACCAGGCGCGGGTGCAAGCCGGGCACGTCCACTTCATGCACCGCTTCTTCCCCCTGACGTTCGATAAATTTCTCGATCTCTTGCTTCGTGTCCCGCACGACTTCTTCGATCCGAGAGGGATGAATGCGTCCATCGGCAATCAGCTTATCCAGGGATTGTCGCGCGATTTCTCGTCGTACTGGATCAAAAGCACTGACCACGACGACACCCGGCGTATCGTCGATGATGACGTCGACTCCCGTTTCTTTCTCGAACGAGCGGATGTTGCGCCCTTCGCGGCCGATGATACGACCCTTCATCTCGTCGTTGGGAATACCGACGGTGCTGGTGGTGGACTCCGCGGTGTGGGTCGCCGCATAGCGCTGCATGGTGGTGATCAACAGCTCGCGGGCCTGCTCTCGACAGGTCTCTTCGACCTTTTTCTGATGGCGGAGGACCAAGGCCCCAGCCTCCTGCTGCAGCTCCCGATCGAGCAGCTCCAACAGACGGCGTGTCGCCTCGTCTCGGTTCAGGCCACTGATCTCGTGGAGCGACTGACGCTGCATGTCCAGAAGTTTGGTGAGCTCATCGTTGCGCCGCTTCAGATCGTCCAACTTTTCGGCCAGACGACGTTGCGTCCCTTCGACCGCCCGTTCCTGCTTGCGGAGATGATCGGCTTGTTGCTCCAGGCCTTCCTGACGCTTTTCCAACTGCCGTTCGCGGTCCCGCAATTCCTCGCGGGTCTTGAGTGACTCTTGGTCAATCAGGGCTCGCTGTTGAATCGATTGTTCCTTAATTTGCAGTTCCGCCTCGCGCATCCGGTTGGCTGCGTCCTGTTGTGCCTGCTCCACAATGTTCTTGGCTTCGCTCTGGGCGTCACGCCGACGCAAACGATCTAAGAGCTTGACCCAAAACACGGCGAATGCCGCTGAGATCAAGGCGGTCACTATGATCAGTGTCAATTGATCCACGCTAGGATTCCTCATTAAAATATGGGTCGTACCGTCAGTCGTGCCGAAGCACCGGGCCGACCAAGCGTGAAGCGACGCGGCAACGGTCGCATGGAGAGAGAGAGTCGTGGAAAACCTAGCCGTTGGGCCGCTCAAAGTCAGGACGATGCAACGTCGATTCCCCCCCCTGGGCCACCCACTGGGCAACGTGTCCCAGCCGACGGCGCCGCCATCGGCCGTAAGGGATGCGAAATCGACGCCGATGGCCTGCCCGTGCCTCGAGATCCATGATCGCGAGGTTTGCAGGATCCACCATTACGCCACTGCCAAGATGCCCACACCGGCCGACGATTCGTCGACCCTGTGAACGTACCAACACCGGTTGTGCCAGGCGGGTTGCGCCGAAAAACCACGCAACCATGTACCACACCGCAAGTGCAAATCCATCCCAACGGTGTTGATCGTGCCGGGGCATACGAGTTGGCCCATTTAGCCTGCTAAGGATATCCGCTGACCACCACACTCCAACCGCAACACAGGGCCCGACCGGCTCCCCTTGGAGCCCGTCAACGACACACGCGCGGCGGAATTCACACTCAGTCCTACCTCCAGCCCGACGGGGCGCGCGTGTCGCTTGGGGATCGCGTCGCCTGTCGCAGCCATTTAGTATGATATCAGAATCGTCCCGTCATCCGCAACGGGCCAGTGGGCCAAGGAGCAAAGGAGATTAGGGAATCGTGGGCATCCGCCAACCCAACCGGACTGAAAATTGCTTCGAGATGGCTTTGGCCCGACATTGGCCGCCGTTCGATTGGCAAGATGTAACGATCATGGTAGCCGTGTCCGGCGGCGCGGACAGTGTGGCCCTCCTGCGAGGCCTGGCCGCAATCGATGTGCCCCATCACAAGGGCGCTCGCATCGCGGCTCATTTTCATCATGGCCATCGAGGCCAAGAAGCCGACCAAGATCAAGATTTTGTGGCCGAATTGGCACACGGCCTCGGGTGGCAGTTCGTGACGCAGCGGGCCACATCACAACGAGTGCTGCCCAAGTTGGGCCAAGAGGCCACCTGGCGACGTGCCCGCTACCGGTTTCTGCGCACCGCAGCCGAATCCCACGGTGCCCGATTTATCGTAACGGCCCATACGGCCGATGATCAGGCCGAAACGATCCTGCAACGAATCCTGCGTGGGACGGGATTGACGGGATTGTCGGGAATTCCCCGCGCACGCGTGTTGAGTCCCGCCGTGACCGTGGTGCGACCTCTGCTTACGGTGTCCCGTTGCGACATCCTGGACTACCTGAAAGGCCGGCAGCAATCCTATCGTCACGACGCCACCAACGAGGACCTGCGGTTCCAGCGTAATCGCATTCGCCGCCAGTTATTGCCGCAGCTCCGACAACATTTTGGGGAGGCGGTAACGGATAACCTGATCCGGCTCGGGCGATTGGCTGGCGAGAGCCAGGCGGTTATCGACTCGATGACACAGTCGCATGTTGAACGCTGTCTCGAATCCGAAACCGACCAAACGATGTCCCTACGCTGTAGCCGCCTCCCGTTGGAAAGCGACTATCTAGCGCGGGAGGTCTTGATGATGCTCTGGCGTCGACGCGATTGGAATTTGAGAGACATGGGGCTGACCCAATGGGTGGAACTGGCCGCCCTGGCGATTGCCCCCCCGGCGAGCGAGCCCGTAGTCCGCATGATGCCAGGTTCCATTCGCGTCACGCGTGTGGCGGACCGGCTCGTGTTGACCCGTGTCGCAGGCTCGGATCCGCCCATTGCGAATTAGAGAAAAGGGACTACCATGCAGGGGACGTTTTCCGGACCGCCGTGTCCCTCAATCGTAGCCATTCGCCCCCTGCCGCCCCACACGAGCGGCCTTGCCCACAACCGTAAGGATTGAGCCAGCGGTGAGCCCGAGTTCACCGTTGTCTTTGATGCACGCATGAACGACGTCGATCCCGCACCAAGTGACCTGGGCCCCGTGCCGGGCTCTGCCCGATTATGGATTGCGATTCCGGTTACTATTTTCAGTTTTTTCTACGCGCAGGTGCTCGAGTACGCGTTGCCGCTCTTTTTCAGCGCATGGAACCCAGAGGGCGCACAGAGCCTGTGGTCGACGTTGGTGAAGTATAAGTTCGCGCCGTGGATTCCCGGCCCGCTCTTGGCGGGACTGCTGGCCCGTCGATACGGAGAACGGGCGGTTTGGAGCGGCTCGTTGTTCGGGATGGCCGTCATCCCACCCCTGTTAATCCTGCGGCCCCCCATGTGGGGCCTGATTGGCCTTTCGCTCTGGCAGGGAATCACAGCAGCGGTCATGTGGATCGCAGGGATCTCATTGGTCCAAATGGTCGGGCCCAACAA
>SXHS01000014.1 GCA_005773145.1 Planctomycetaceae bacterium
CAGACGATGAATAGGCGATGCCCCGCCCGTCTGGAAACACATCTGGAAACGCGAGAGGGCCGATCCGTAGTCGGATCGGCCCTGCACGTGTCTGACGGCCGCGGTCCCCTGTCGTAGACGGAGTACGCGTTGGCCGCCGGGTCAGAATGTTATTCCATCAACCAGTGCTTATGACACCCATTTAAAAGGCGTCATGGAACCGGTTGCTCTGTGAAGCAGGCTGAATCGGCACCCGCTGGCGATTCCAGCTCGTGGTGGATTCGGTGGCCGGTTCGGGTGGTGCTTCTTCTTTGACATCCAACCCACCTTGCGGGTCGGCGTTGGCGTCGGGCGTCGGCTGGGAGTCGGCCGGTGTGACGGTCTTGCCGCAGGATGGGCAACCACCAACCGCGGGTGCGGTCCCTTCCACAATATCGCCGTCGGCACAGCCAAAATCAGCGCAACCGCAGTCCGTTTCACATGCCGGACGGCACCCCCACTGGGGCTTCATGCAAGCCAACTTGCATCTCATTCGATTCAGCTTGGCACCGCAACTGTTCCATACAGTTGGACCCATGCAGTCACAACCGCACGGAAATGCGTGTCGCGGGGCGAACAGGCCGCCACCACATCCGCCACATGTGCCACAGCCTCCGTGGCCGCCACAACCAAACCGCTTCACATGCGAATCCGCACAGAAGGTGTCCCAGAGTCCCGCAGCCCGATTGCAGGAATATGTCATATATAGAGGACGGCTGCCATGCATATTGCAGCCACCCGTATCACAACCCGTACCACAATAGCCAAAATCCTCAGCACAATGCCAGTTGCCCGCTTGAACATTGACCGTCATCGCGGTACCGGCCAGAATGGCCAAGATGTAGATCCGTCCCATAATTCCCACTCCTTACCTTGATTGCCAGGGAATCAAGCCCACCGCGACTCGACGATAGACCGGTCGCAGTGTATCCTCACGGAAATATGGATCACGATTGAACGCCGTGCAAATGGATCCAAAATATTTTTTGGCATTCAACGCTGAAACGAGATCGATTATGCGGATGATAGGGAATGGGCGGTCATCACGCGTATCAAGAATGGGCCCAGCGCAGTTCCAGCGATGTTGTTGATTGCCTTGGGGGCGTTTCATCTGTTTGTCTGGCAGCGTGTTCGCCACCATGTATGGGGGACGACCCTGCAGCAACCGTGGTGTTGGCTGTTGGCGGCTGTCGGATTGCTCGTGGCCAGCCACACTGCGGTCACCTGGGGATGGCTTTCGGCAGAAAGCAACAGTGGCCAGGCGATTCGGTATGCGATCGTGGTGTCGACCTACTGTCCCATGATGGCTTTGCTGGGGGCCAAGCGGCCGCAGCATCGGGCATGGCAATGGATCGTGCTAACTTTTTGGATCGTCATGTGCATGCCCGCAATCGAATTTTACCTGTACCAACGCGGTGGCTGGCTGCGGCTCCCTTGGGCTTGGCAAATTCTGTTGGTTGTGTTCACGGCAATGCCGGTGGCCAATTATCTCCCCACACGCAACCTGCTTGCGGCTGTCGGTTTTGCGGCGGGCCAGTGGTCAATGGTCGAGCCCTGGATCGGCCATGGGGAGTCCCCTGCGGTCGCGGATCCGCAAACGGGCTTGGTCTACTTCGCTGCCGGCCTATTGGGCACCTGGCTCATGGGCCGCCTCATCCGCGCCCCCTGCGGCGTTGGCCCTTGGCGGACGATGAAACCGCCGGCGGCACATGACGGGGCTAATGCGGGCGATGCGGAGCATCGATTATGGATCGCCTTTCGCAATAGCTGGGGCGTTCTTTGGGCGTTGCGAGTGGCCGAACGCTACGACACGCTGGCGGCCGCGCAGGGAGGGACCACGCGCTTGGGGTGGCGCGGCTTCTATTCGATTTCCGCTGCGGATTCCAACGAAAACCTTGGGGGCGCCGGGCAGGCAACAAACAACACGGCGTCGCCAGCACCGAGCGCACCATCCACAAAACTCAACACGTTTCGAGCCTTGCTGGCGCGATTCGTCTCAGATCGATGGCTAACGGATCACGCCGAGCGGGATTTTCCGTAACGCGGTAGGTTCTGACGCAAGACTTCGTCGATAATCTCGGTTCGATTCTGGCCGCGAACACGCGAAACAACCGACAACTGGGCACGAACTTCGGGAGAGAGGCGTACGTCCTCCACGGCATCGCGAGCGGCTACGGCGGAGCGGAAATTAATCGTTCCACTTTCGAGATCGACGGCCTTTGCCCCCGAACCGGCCTCTAAGTGCCCCATGCGTTTCATTTCACGCAAGGTATCCTCCGTGGCCCATTGCGTCATGGTCGCTGCCGCCAGCGACATGCCGCCCCAGATCCCCAGTCCGATTGCTGCGATGCCCAGCATCACTCCGAAGGAGTCGTGGGCCCGCATGGAAGAAGCATAGCCGCAAACGGATGCGGCCAGAACTAAGATTGCAGCAGGCGTTTGTTGCATGATCAGCGGCCCTAATGCTGGACAATAACAGTGTCACAGGCATCTTGCCTGTGACGACTCCATCCAGATCAAACCAGATGAAACTCGGCTCGCCGAAAAAAGTCGGACCGCCGTGCGGCGCGGAGTGTATCGACTACGGCCGTCAGCCGTCCAGAGCAATACGAGGCTAAAGGCGGGGAACTTCTCGCCTAGGCGGGGGCGGGGCTAGCATGCGCCGTTGGTCGTCACGCGGCGGAGCCGGTGTACCGATTGCCACCTGCAAATCGGGGAGTGTTTGTGGTGTGAAATCGCTGAGCCAACGCCAACCGAGCGGCTGACGAAGTTCTTGATGGGCAATCAGGGCCCAAGGGGTCTGGGGATGCTCGTCGACAACCCGTTGCAGATAGAAACGGGCCTTCTCGGACAACTTCTGCAGCGGCGAACCTGCGGGGATCTCATCCGCAGGCTGCAGCTGCCAGGTATTGTGGGCTGGGTTGGGAAATGGCTGCCCGCGCTTCGCTAGTGCCAGCATCGCATTGTAGGCGCCGGTGCGGACCTTCAGAGCTAGGGCTTGCCCCATGGCTAGGTCAAAACCTGCCTGCACGCGGGCCTGAGTCTCTTGGTCCCGGCTCGATTCGCCCGTCTCCAAAAGGTCGAGTATTTGATCGACCTCTGGCTCAAGACTGGCCGCTTTCCGTTGGGCGACGGTCAATTCGCGCGACAACTGGGCGTCATCGATTTTGACAAACCGGAGGGTTGGGTCCACGATGGGGGTGACCCACGAATGTCGCGCGGCCTTGACCAAGGCGGCCAAACAGGGGTGCGATCGCAGCAGCCGCTCGTGTTCCTGAATCGATCCGTAATGCGGCTGATACTTGCGCATGATCTCCGGATCGAAAAAGTGCCTCAGGTACGAGGCATACGCGTCGGTCTCGCCAGCCCCGATGGTGCGTCCCAGTTGTCGATTAGGGTGAACGCTAAAGTACATGCCCCCCGATTCCACGCAGAGACGCGTTAAGGCAAAAGGTCCGAAGCCCGAATCCAAGGGGTCCGGCGGCTGTTCCATTTCCTCGCTGCCGATTCTTAACCGTTCCGGAAAGTAGGACTCCGGTCCTTGATGCACCAAGCCCCAACCTGGCGTCTGGTCAAAATTGCGGTCGGGATCGACCCATTTCATGTGAGTTGCCACACGGCCGAACGGGGCCGGTACGCCGACGGCATATACGGGAATGGCCAAAGGTCGACAAATTTTCACGGCTTCGTCCATGCGGGCCTGATCATCGGCGGCCTCGTCGGTGACGAGTATCAACATGACATTTCGAGTCGGTTCGTTCGTGCGCGGGTGTATCTTGCGAAAGGCGCGATGTTGACGCACGGTCTCAATGACTGCGGTAAACGCCAGTTCAATACCCGAGTCGTCCAACTCGATACTGTCAATCGCCGACTTCAATAAGGCAAGATCGTCGGTTGGCTTTTTGGTGCGAGTGGTCACCTTTTGGCCAAAGGCCACGACAGCCGAAAGCAGTGGGGGTTCGTCGGTCCTCTCAAAGCCAGCATGGCCGCGTTCCGCAACAATGCCCAACTCCTCGTAGATGCGATCGAAACGATCGCGAATGGTCTGTCGTTGCTGGTGCAGGCTGGCCGATTGATCGAACAACCAGACCACCAATGTCGGGCGCTCTTGCAACGACAGCAGGATTTCGTGAGTCAAACGGTCGATGGCGCCCAAGGCGCCTTGGGTACCGTATCCGGCAATCCCCTTCACCGGCTGCAGCTCGGACGTATGCGGGCCCATTGCCGTCTCCACCAATCGCGGCAGGGGGATCTCCGACACATCGGTGGGCGCCAGCGCCATCCGGGGGATCTCCGCGACGGGAGACAGCACGGTGGCGTGCGCGAGCATCGCTTCCTCGCCACGCATATCGGTGGCACCCACCTCGCGATCCGACTCCCAATCACTGCGAAACTGCTTGGCGACTACGACTTCTTGCTCAACAGGCTGCGCGAGACGCAGCTCGCGCGACGGTGCCTCAGAGCCACGTGGGATGGCCACCATTGCCGTCGCCACCAAGAGGCCCAGGTGCACCAGGAAACTCAGGCAATAGCCCCACCAATTTGCGGCGACACGTCGCGCGGGCGTGGGGCGTGCATCGTCGCGATCCACAAGTTGCTTCTGGACGCTCATCTCAGGCTTGATCCCCGTATGTCTATTATGCATGGTAGCCGATCGGTTAGGAGTACGCGGCGAAAAATCGGGCCAGCCCGTCGCCGTTTGGCCGGCCTCCGGTCCCATGCAAAATCGCCCAGAGGCCGGACCGTAGGGGCGAGAGCCCCAGTCCTTTGTTGACGGCCCACAAGTCCGGACTTAGGATAACGCTGGGGGGCCACCATGCGAAAAATCGACTGTGGACGGTGTCGGAAACGGAGGGACGGCCTCGTGCGCGGTCGTGCGGCGTTGTACCGCGACCTCTTGTTGATCGGTGTGGCGCTGCTCGGCGTCCGTCCGACTAGTGCGGTTGGGCAAGAGAAACCGCTTCCAGAGGCTCAGCAGCCGCGTGAGGTGGTCTTGGAAACCAAGGATGGTGTTTTGCTGCACATCAAATACTATCCGAGCAAATTGAAAAAAAATGCGGTCCCGGTCGTGCTGGTCCACGGCTGGGGGGGGCAAGGCGCCGATTACGAGCCGCTGGCCGCCGAGCTGCACAAGGCGAAAGACGCGGTGATCGTGGTCGATCTGCGGGGGCACGGCAAGAGCTTGTACCAACGAATTCCGGGGACGGAAGAGAAGCGAGAACTCGTACGCGATCGTTTCGGCAAGGCAGACCTCGTGGACATGGCCCACTTCGACTTGGAAGCGGTCAAGGCATTTCTGGTCAAAGAACACGATGCCGGAAACTTGAACGTGGAACTATTGTGCTTGGTGGCCGCAGAGGAGGGGGCCATCGTGGCCCTGTATTGGATTGCCGCTGATTGGAGTTGGCCCCAATTGCCCAATCTCAAGCAGGGGCAAGACGTGCAGGCGTTTGTCCTATTGTCTCCGATCCCGACCTTCAAAGGACTCCCCGTCCAGAACCCCAATGCGCTCATGCATCCAGCCGTCCGACGTCGGTTGTCCGCCATGATTGTCGCGGGGGGCGAAGATGACAAGCGGTCGGCCGATGCCCGACGGGTTCATGGTTTCCTCAAGCGGTATCATCCCCCCATACCGGAAGATCCAGAGGAGCAGGTTAAGAAGCAGGACCTTTTTCTGCGAGAGCAGCCCACGACCCTGCAGGGCACGAAAATGCTGGCGGCCCAGGAATTGACAATCAAAGGCGAGATTCAGGAATTCATTACCGTGCGTTTGGTGAATCGCCAGGAATTCTTCCCCTGGCGTCCTCGTAAGGATTCATCTGCTGAATAGGCCGCTGCTGGTCGGCGATCGGAATGCGCGGTTGGATCTGCAATGGGAGGGTTTGCCGGAGATTCAAGAGGTCCTCGGCATTCTGTGACCCAGCGGGTACGGTCCGGTCCTGCGAGCGATAAAACGGCGCGGCGGCAAACGCCCCCACCGCCATGAGCAGCAGCGCCGGTACCAAATTCCCCTGTGGTTCCGGTTTGCGCCGCCGTTTGCTGGGTTTTCGAGCCATCGGGGTTGTGGATCCAAGTGTTTCGGAGTTACTCTCTCCACGCAATATCGACCGTAGTGAGAAAAATTCTCAACGCGTGATGAGTTGCACCGGCGATGCGGGTCTCGGAGACCCTACGGCTTGGCGGTAAACGAGGTGGAAGCCGGCGGCTGTTATTTGGCCCGGGCTGAGGCCGGCTTGTCGGAGGCCCAGTTGGCCAACCAAAGCATAATCGGCGCGGCAACGAAGAGCGAGCTGTAGGATCCAGCGATCACGCCGACCAACATGCAGAAAGCGAAGCCATGAATCCCTTCGCCTCCCAGGCAATACAGAATCAGCGTTGCCAAAAACACGGTGCCGGACGTGATGATGGTTCGGCTCAACGTTTCATTGAGTCCCCGGTTGATCATTTCCTTGGTGAGTTCTTGGGACTTACCCTTCACCTCGCGGATACGGTCAAAAATGACAATCGTATCGTTGATTGAGAAACCGACGATTGTCAACAGAGCGGCCACGACCGTGAGGCTCACCTTAAAGTCATCAACCAATAGCACGCCAAACATGGGGGCCAGCCAGTGACTGAGAGCGACCGCGCCCAGGGCAACGAGTACGTCGTGGATCAACGCGATGATGGCCGCCACGCCATGGGTGATGTAGTGAAAGCGAGCCCACACGTAGCCGAGAATCCCCAGCAAGCTAAACGCCATCGCTCCCAGTGCCTGTGTTTGCAGGTTCCCGGCGACTTTGCTCCCGATCTGTGTGGACGATAGCCAAATGGGCGATCCCTCCAATTGTTGCTGCAACGTCTCCAGAACCTTGGCCGTCTCCTCAATAGAAGCGGATGAGCGCAGTTGCCAAGTCTCGTATCTCGCTTGGCTTTGATTGTTCCAGGCGGGATTGGTGAGCTCCAGCTGACCAATGGGAATCTCGCTTTTCCTCTCAGCATCACTCAGATGTTGCTTTAATGCCGCATGGCTGATCGATTCCTTAAACGTCAAGACACATTGGGACAGGTAAACGGGTTGGACGTCAGTATTATTCGTGGGGACGGCCTCGGCTGTCACTGGCGGTGTGGTTTCGGGCTTCGGTGCGGCTTTGGTGTCCTGCACGCCGTCTCCGCCCTTCTGCTCTTTCCCATCCGACGCATCTTTTTGGTCGTCGTCTTTTTCATCACTTCCGGCCTTCTTGTCCTTTTCCGACACCGCCACCGCCGCCAAAATCGAAGCCGGTATCTTCGCCCCGTCGAACGTCGGCTCCATGTTTCGGTCCGGCAATTGTGCCGTGGGAGCCGTCGGAGGGCTAAACTTCATGGAATACGTCCTGAGCAAGGACTCGCCCCGATCGTCGCGGAACGCTTTTTGTACGCGATCTTGTAGATCCGACGCAACTTTGTTCGTCGAGTCGATCTGGTACACCGTCTGCTCGCCGAAACCACGCGCGTTGATCTGAGTTACCGAAACTTCATCCGCCAATGTGGCGGCTCGTGCGCGGACCCAGCCAATGTCACGAGGCTCCTTAAGTACCGTTTGCACTGAGGAGCCACCGGCCAAATCGATACCAAGTAACGACGTGCCTCGCATCACCACCGCCCCCATGCCGATCGCAATGACAATCAACGACGCGACGGTGGTCGGTACGAAGAGAGAGACAAAGTCCACCTGGTATCCGGTCCAGAACTTGAGCATATTAAGCGACCGAATCCAACGCGTTTTCTCCGCAAAGTCCATGATGGCTCGTGTGCAAAAAATGGCCGTGTACATGCTGACCAACAAGCCCAGGATCAGCGTGACGGCGAATCCGCGAATCTGGTCGGTGCCGAATGCGTACAGTGCGATGGCGGTTATGACGGTCGTCAAATTCGAGTCAATAATCGTCGTCGTCGCTCGTGAGAATCCGTTTCGAATGGCCATGCGCAAGGCCGCCCCGTGCGCCAACTCCTCGCGAATACGCTCATAAATTAGTACGTTGGCATCCACGGACATGCCGACGGTCAGCACAATGCCGGCCAGGCCAGGGAGGGTGAACGCACCACCCACCAGAATCATCAGGGCCACCGTGATCAACAGGTTGATCAGAAGTGCCACGGACGCCACAATGCCGGCG
>SXHS01000095.1 GCA_005773145.1 Planctomycetaceae bacterium
ATCCGCACGGCGGTGGTGAAGGTCGCACCAAGGGGGGCCGGCATCCGGTGAGTCCCACGGGCAAGTCGGCCAAGGGTGGCAGCACCCGTCCGCCGCGAAAGCCGAGCAATGCGGCCATTGTCCGTCGTCGCAAGTCGCGCCGATACGGTCAGTTGGTGCTGCACAATAAATAAATAGGGGATCGGAAAATAGGGGATCGGCTGTGGCGGGTTGCGGTGATGTGTGACTCGCGATGTAGTGTACGACCAGTAATGGCAAGGCAAGAGATTCAAGTCCATGGGAAGATCATTAAAAAAAGGTCCGTTCGTCAACCCTAAGCTGTACCAAAAAGTGCAGCGGCAACTGCAAGAGGGGACGCATGAGCCGATCAAGACCTGGGCGAGAGCTTGTACGATCGTCCCCGAGTTTGTGGGCTGTACCTTTATGGTTCACAACGGCAAGCAGCATTTAAAGGTCTTTGTCACCGAAGACATGGTCGGGCATAAGTTGGGGGAGTTTTCCCCGACCCGCACGTTTCGTGGACACGGCGGCAAGGGCAAGCGATAACTGGGGTCCGAAGGTGTGCCTAATCCGAGGCATCGGGAGAAAGTTCAATGGGCTACGTTGCTTGTCACCGCCATGCTCGTATCAGTCCACGCAAGGTGCGTGCGCTGGCCGACATGATCCGGGGAAAGTTTGTGGACGACGCGCTTGATATTCTCCGGTACCAGCCGGAGCGTGGTGCCCGGATGCTGGAGAAAGTGCTCAAGAGTGCCATGGGGAATGCGCAGGATGCAGAGAATCCGGCCAATCGCGAACGATCGGTGCGGGTGGAGCGGTTGGTGGTGCAGAGTGTGTACATCAACGGTGGGCCAATGGCGAAGCGGGTCCGTCCGCGAGCGCGGGGCATGGCGCATGTGATTTTGCGTCGCACTTCGCACATTCATGTGGAATTGATTGAGATCTAGGCTGGCGGATCACGGATTTAGATGATTTAGATTAAATAGTTAGCAGTTCACATAGTTGCCGTTCACGTAGTTGCTGTTTACATAGACGAGGGCCGAGTTCGATGGGCCAAAAAGTTAATCCAATTGGGTTTCGCGTGGGCATCATGCGGACTTGGAAGAGTCGCTGGTACGCCTCGAAGCAGGAGTTCAAGGGGTTGCTGCTGGAGGACCACCGAATCCGGCGGTTCATTAAGGAGCATCCTTCGAAGTCCCAATACCGGCAGGCGGGGATTGATCAGATTGAGGTTGAACGCACGCGTGATGAAGTGAAGGTGATTTTGCACGTGGCCCGGCCGGGAATGATCATCGGCAAGAAGGGTCAGGAGATCGAGTTGCTGCAGGGTGAGCTGCAGGACCTCATTGGTCGCCGTGTGAATCTGAAGATCGAAGAAATCACGCGTCCCGAGATCTACGCCCAATTGGTGGCGGAGGATATTGCCGAGCAACTTGGCAAGCGGGCCAGTTTTCGGCGCACGATGAAGCGTGCGGTGGACCAGACCATGGAGGGAGGGGCCAAGGGGATCAAGATCCAATTGGCGGGACGGTTGGGCGGTTCGGAAATGGCCCGTTGCGAGAAGCAGACGTCGGGTTCTATTCCGTTGAGCACGTTGCGGGCTAAGATCGACTACGGATTTGCCGAGGCGAAGACGGCCCAAGGGAACATAGGCGTACAGGTTTGGATCAATCAGGGCATGTACGAAGGGGAAAAGACCGATGGCGATGATGCCCAAGCGGGTGAAGCACCGAAAAAGCCAAAGAGGACGGTTAAAAGGTAACGCAACCCGCGGCAACCGCGTGGTCTTTGGCGATTACGGACTGCAAGCGACTCAAGGGGGGTGGGTGAGAGCCCAGACGATCGAGGCCGGTCGTGTGGCCGCGCAGCAGTACGTGCGCGGTGAGGGGCGGTTGTATGTGCGAATATTCCCGCACAAGTCCGTGACCTCGACCCCGTTGGAAACGCGAATGGGTAAGGGCAAGGGGGAGCCTGAGTACTGGGTGGCCGTCGTGCGCCCGGGGACGGTTATGTATGAATTGGCTGGGTTGACCGAAGAGCAGGCGCGTATGTGCTTTGCCAGGTTGGCCCACAAAATGCCGATTAAGGTGCGGTTTGTCAAGCGACGGCCAGCCTAGTGGGCTGGCGACGTTGACGGGGAGATGGATGGCATGAAAGTCAGTGAATTGCGAGAGATGAGCGACGATCAGCTCGTGGCGGTGCTCAAGGACACCATGAGCAATTTGTTTCGGTTACGGATTCAATCGCAGACAGAGCGGTTGGATGCTCCCAGCGAATTGCGACGACATCGCCGACTGATCGCACAGATTCAGACGGTCCAGCGGCAACGTGAACAAACACAGAAAGACCACGCGGTTTCGAGAACTCATGGCTAAGCGAACTATTATCGGCATTGTGACCAACGACAAGACGGCGAAAACTCGCCGCGTGGAAATGGTCCGGTTGGTCAAGTACCCCAAGTACGGCAAGATCGTCCATCGCAAGACCGTTTGTTATGCGCATGACGAACTCAATCAGTCGCACAAGGGGGATCGAGTCGAGATCGTCGAATCCCGGCCGCGGTCAAAAACCAAACGTTGGGAGTTGGTGAAGGTGATTGAGCACGGCCGTGAGGCCAACTTGGCGGAAATGCGTGCCCAGCAGGGCGCGGCAGGTAGCGAGTAGTCGGCAGAAGATGGAGTGGCTTTGTCCCCGGTGGGGTGATTGGCGACAAATGCCAGCGCCCCGTGGCATCTCGCCGCCAGGTGATGGCTGGTAACGCATAGGTAGGAAAAGCGATGATTCAACAAGAGACCCGATTGGACGTGGCCGACAACACCGGTGCCAAAGAAGTGATGTGCATCAAGGTTTTGGGAGGCACGCGACGCCGCTTCGCTGGGCTGGGTGATATTATTATCTGCAGCGTGAAGAATGTGATACCAGGAAGCGATGTGAAAAAGAAGGCGGTCGTCAAGGCAGTCATCGTACGCTGCAAGCAACCGACCCGACGGGCCGACGGGAGCTATATTCGGTTCGATAGTAATGCGGTGGTTTTAATCGATAACGACAAGAACCCGCGTGGCACGCGCATCTTCGGCGCGGTGGCCAGAGAGTTGCGTGACCGAAGTTTTATGAAAATTGTCAGCTTGGCGAGTGAGGTCGTGTGATGCGTGTCAAGAAGGGTGATACCGTCGAGGTGCAGATCGGAGACAATCGGGGCACGCGCGCCAAGGTACTGGTGGTCAACGCGCAGGCTAATACGATCGTCGTCGAAGGCGTCAATCGAGTTTACAAGCACGTGCGCCGCAGCCGTCGCAATCCGCAGGGGGGCCGGCTGAGCATGGAAATGCCGGTGCCGGTTGCCAACGTGATGGTGGTCTGCCCCAAGTGCAGCCAGGCTACCCGGGTGGGCATGCGGGTGACATCCGCTGGCACCAAGGAACGATTTTGCAAGAAATGTAGTGCCAGCCTGGGGCAGATTGGCCCTGCGGCCCGAATGAAGACCGCCTCGCCCAAGGGCTGAGACGAGTGGACCAGAGACCGAAAGACACGACTGACGAGAATATGAACGCGACAAGATAAGAACGCGTGCGTGCAATTCGCTGGATATGATGTGTTCGTGATGGCGCGAACCGCGGCAACTGAAGGCCTGAATTGAAGACGGAATGACCCGTGGCTAAAACGACAACTCCCCGACTGATGGAAATGTACCTGCGAGAGGTGCTCCCGGCCCTGCAAGAGAGCCTGGGACGTAAGAACCGCTTGTCCCTTCCGCGCCTGCAGAAGATCATTCTGAATATGGGCGTGGGGACGGCCGTCACCGAGAAGAAGCATATTGAAGATGCCACCGATGCCATGACGCAGATTAGCGGACAGCGTCCGGTCGTCACGCGGGCCCGGAAAGCGGTGGCGGCCTTTAAGTTACGCGAGGGGCTCCCCATCGGCTGCAAGGTGACGTTGCGTGGCATGCGTATGTACGAGTTTTTGGATCGCTTGGTCAGCATTGCCCTTCCTCGGGTGCGAGATTTTCGCGGCCTGGACCCGCAGGGGTTCGACGGACGTGGCAATTTTAATATGGGTTTGACCGAGCAGTTGGTGTTCCCCGAACTGAATCCGGATAAGTTTTTGCGACCGCAGGGATTGCATATCACGTTTGTGACTTCAGGACGAAGCGACGACGAATCACGAGAATTGTTGCGCCGCTTAGGGCTCCCCTTCCGACGCGAACAGCAGTTGGATGGGGCGGGGGCAGCCTGACCGGTCTGTGTCGGCAGGCAGAGCATGCGGTTGCGCGACGCAGAAGTAGAATTGGTATTTTGGTGTTTTAGACTGTTTGGCTTCGTGACGAGGGTATGACGAACAAGTCCTCAGGGCCGGCGTCCACGGCGAATGTGGGCGTCGAATCGCGTTGTTGAAGGAGACCCGGTGGCCAGTAAATCCAAGATCGCCATGGCGGCACGCCCGCCGAAGTTTTCCACACGCCTTGTGCGGCGGTGTGGCGTCTGTGGGCGGCCACGCGCCGTCTATCGTAAATTCGGGATTTGTCGGATCTGTTTCCGCAAACTGGCGGATCAGGGCGTGATTCCAGGTGTACGAAAAGCCAGCTGGTAAGGAGAGATTTCGACTGCCATGATGACCGACCCTATTGCCGATATGTTGACCCGCATCCGAAATGCGGTTCGTGTTGAACGAGCCAACGTTGAGATCCCTTGCTCCAAGGTTAAGCGAGGGGTGGCGGATGTCCTGAAGCGGGAGGGGTACATTTGGGATTGGCAGGAGGTGGAAGGTGCCCCTGTCAGCTCTCTTCGCTTGGAATTGAAATACGGGCCCAATGGCGAACGCGTGATTCAACACCTGAAGCGCGTCAGCCGGCCTGGGCGTCGTGTCTACTCCGGTTCGCGAGAGTTGCGGCCGGTTTTGCATGGGTTGGGGATCCGCGTGGTGAGTACTAGCCGTGGGGTCGTGAGTGACCGGGAGGCCAGGCAGCGGAATTTGGGTGGTGAAGTACTCTGCGAGGTCTGGTAGCTTCTGACATTCAGCATTAGCCGTAATTTCGGCAGGTGGTAGTAAGTCATGTCGCGTGTGGGAAACAAGCCGATTGAGGTGCCAGCAGGGGTCAACGTCCGCGTTGAAGGACAGACCGTGGTGGCGGAGGGGCCCTTGGGGAAGTTGGAGCGGGAGATACGCCCGGAAGTGACCGTCACGCATGATGCGGGGGAGCGAACGCTGGTCATCGGGCGGCGCGGCGAAGACCGCTTCTCACGCGCGTACCACGGCCTGACGCGGGCGCTTCTGCAAAACATGGTGATTGGAGTCTCTGCCGGCTACCAGAAAAAACTGGAGATTGTCGGCGTCGGCTATCTGGCCGCAATTCAAGGAGGCGTTTTGCAATTGCGGGTGGGCTTCGCGAACGAAATTCAAAAGAAGATTCCAGCCGGTCTGAATGTCACCTGCCCGGATCAGACACATGTGGTGATCAAGGGTTGTGACAAACAATTGGTGGGACAATTCGCCGCCGAAGTGCGTTCGATCCGCAAGCCCGAACCGTATAAGGGGAAGGGCGTGCGATACGATGGGGAACAAATCAAGCTGAAGCCAGGTAAGGCGGCCACGTAGGCATGGGGCGGAGCCGCCTGATGTTAACGGCGGGTGGACTTCGATGCTGCGGCTTGCCAGAGAGTGTATGTTACGTAGGAGGATGCGGGCGTGAACCACGAAAAGACCATCTATCAGCAGCGGCATCGGCGCAGTTTGCGTGTCCGCAAGCGGACACGGGGCACAGCCGATCGCCCTCGGATGACGATTTTTCGCAGTCATAAGCACATTTACTGTCAAGTGATCGACGACGAGTCGTCGCGGACTTTGGTTGCTGCGAGCACTCGAGACAAAGATCTGAAGAAAGCCATGTCGTACGGTGGCAACCGAGATGCGGCCCAGGCGGTCGGCACGGCGATTGCGCAACGTGCCTTGAAGGCGGGCATTCAGGCGGTTTGTTTTGATCGGGGACCCTACAAGTATCACGGTCGGGTCGCCGCTCTGGCCGATGCGGCGCGTACGGCGGGGCTGTCCTTGTGATGGCGCCAGCGAGTGCCATTCCGGTTGTTTTGAGTTTGCGTTCACAGAGTTAGGTGGTCGAGGTTAGGTAGTCGAGAATTTGAATTGAGAACCAGTGGCGGCCGTCGCATGTGCCAAAGTTTGGCGTGGCGTGCGGGTTGCCGAGCATCCAGTCACGCTCAGGAGTATTGAACTCGTGTCCAGCCCAAAGAAATCCCGTCCCTCTCGCTCCGGCGATGAAGACCGCACTCGTGGCGAATTGATCGACAAAGTGATCAAGATTAAGCGCTGCGCCGCGGTGGTGAAGGGGGGACGCCGTTTTAGTTTTGCGGCCATGGTGGTTGTGGGGAACGGCGAAGGACGCGTCGGCTGGGGGTATGGCAAGGCGAATGAGGTCCCCCCCAGTGTCGAGAAAGCTGTGAAGCAGGCAACTCGCAATACGGTGACAATTCCCGTGGAAAATGGCACGATTGCCCATCCGGTTGTGGGCCATTTCGGCGCGGCACGCGTGGTACTGCTGCCGGCTGGGCCCGGTACCGGTGTGATCGCTGGCGCGGCCGTGCGGTCCGTTTGTGAAGTCGCTGGCATTCAAAACATTTTGACCAAGAGCTACGGTACGAATAATGCCGTGACCGTGGTGAAGGCGACCATCGAGGCGCTTTCGCGGTTACGCACCAAACAGGAAATCGAACGTTTGCGAGGGGTTGCCTTGTCATGAATATCGATGATGTACACAAGGGTGTTACCAAGCACCGGTCGCGCAATCGACTTGGGCGTGGTCCTGGTTCGGGCAACGGCAAGACGGCTGGACGGGGCCACAAGGGGCAGAAGTCCAACCCCGGCTACTCGGCCCACCCGACCTTCCAAGGGGGGACCATGCCCTTGGTACGCCGTATTCCCAAGCGAGGCTTCAATAACCCGTTTGCACTGCGCGTGATGGTTGTCAACGTCGGGGATCTCGACGCGGCCTTTGAGGCGGGGGACGATGTGACACCCGATCAGCTGCGAGTGAAGGACTTGGCCAAGGGACGTTACGACCGGCTGAAAATCCTGGGGAACGGCCAGCTAACCAAACGGTTGGTGGTATCGGCTCACGAATTCAGCAAGACGGCCGTCGAACAAATTGAAAAAGCGGGCGGTAAGGTGCAAGTTTTACCGGGCAAGGTCCCTGCAGCCCATAAGATCAAGGCGGCGCGCGAAGCCAATCGCCAGCACATGGCTGCGTCGAAGAAGACGAAGAAGAAGTAGCCGAGCAGAGGAGTCTGCCAGATGTGGGAAAAAATTCGCATCATCTTCGCCGTGCCGGAGTTGCGTCAGAAGATATTGCTGACCCTGCTGCTGCTTGGCATCTATCGCATCGGCTATTACATTCCACTCCCCATCGTGAATCAGTCGGTCACGAATCGTCAGGCCGGAGATTTGGGGGGCAGCGGTGGCTTCGGTAAGATGATTGAATACGCCGCCGTGTTCAGCGCCAGCGATTTGCGACAAGCCACGATTTTCGGGCTCGGCATCATGCCCTACATCAGCGCATCCATCATTTTTCAGCTGCTGGGGACGGTCTGGCGACCGATCGAAGAACTGCAGAAAGAGGGGGAACAGGGACGCAAGAAGATCAACGAGTACACCCGCTACGTCACGGTCCTGTTGTGTCTCGTGCAAAGTTGGGCCTACGTCCGCATGTACATTATGGCGGCGGGACCCGGTGGCGCGGCGCCCGAACTCATCAACGGCTGGTTCCTATCGGGGGATAATCTGCACTTTGGCTGGCAACTGACCGCTGTATTGACCATGACCTGTGGTACGATCTTTTTGATGTGGTTGGGGGAACAGATCGATGAGTTTGGCATCGGCAATGGCATCAGTTTGCTGATTATGGCGGGCATTCTGGCCAAGATGCCGGGGGCCGGCATGAACTTGTTGCAGAATTGGTCGCACGGTCTGACCGGTTTGGGTACGGGACAGATTGGCGTCGAAACGCTGTTGATTTTGACCTGCCTGTTCGTGGCCGTGGTATTGGGCGTCGTATTCATTACCTTGGGCCTGCGACGAATTCCCACGCAGAGCGCTAAGCACGTGCGAGGTCGACGTGTGTACGGCGGTACCCGCCAATACCTGCCACTGCGTATCAATCAGTCGGGTGTGATGCCCATTATTTTCGCGGGCAGCTTGCTGATGTTTCCGCAAATAATTTTCGGTTGGCTATCCCGTTTTGGCTCGATCTTTGTTCCCTTGAAAGAAATGTTCGATCGAGGTTCGTCATTCGGCTACAACCTCTTGTACGTGGCTATGATCTACTTCTTCTGCTACTTCTGGACCGCTATCATCTTCAACCCCAAGGATATGGCGGATAACCTCAAGAACTCCGGCACGTTCATCCCCGGCTATCGCCCCGGCAAACGCACCGCCGACTATCTGGAACGAGTCATGGTTCGTATTACCTACGTGGGAGCTGGGTTCCTGTCGCTGGTAGCGATTATTCCCACAATCGTCTCGGGGGCGCTGGAGGTGCCACCCTTGGTGGCCAGCTTCTACGGTGGAACCGGACTGCTGATTGCAGTCAGCGTTGCCTTTGATCTGGTGCAGAAGATCGATAGCCACTTGGTCATGCGGAACTACAAGGGCCTACTAGAGTCCTAGACGATCATGCGTTGAGTTCACACGCTACTTCAGATGGCTACGAGCATGTTTGTCGTGTTTATTGGACCGCCGGGTGTTGGGAAAGGTACTCAGTGCCGACGCTTGGCTGAGCGCCTCGGAGTTCCCCATCTGTCCACGGGCGAAATCTTTCGACAGGCCATTCGTCAAGGGACCGATCTCAGTGAGAAAGCGGTGGCCTACATTGAATCGGGGACTCTCGTGCCCGATGAGCTGGTTGTGGAACTCGTGACCCGTCGCTTGGCGCACGAGGATTGCGATCGAGGCTGTGTGCTGGATGGGTTTCCACGCACGATTTCACAAGCGGATGCCCTGGAGGCCTACCTGCTATCTCGCGGTCGAGCCGTGGATATGGTGATTCAGCTGGTCGTGCCGCCAGCCGAGTTGGAGCGCCGCCTCTGCGAACGGGCTGCTGGCGAGCGCCGGGCCGATGATACACCGGAAACTATCCGGCGGCGTTTCGAAGTCTACAGTGCCGCCACCGAGCCCTTGGTGACCTACTACCGCAAGAGAAATTTGCTGCAAGTGGTGGATGGTGTGGGAGACCCGGCCGACGTGTACGGCCGCGTCCAACAGTGCGTGGGACAGTAGGGTCTGGCGTGATTCAGCTACGCTCCCACCGCGAGATTCAGAAACTTCGCTACGCGGGCCTTGTGGTTTGGGAGGCCCACCACTGCGTGTCGCAACGAGTTGTAGAATGCGTGACCACGCAACAGCTGGATGCCGTCGTGGAGAGCGTATTCGAGCGGTTTCGCGCCGTGCCACTCTTCAAAGGAGTGCCTGGCAAATTTCCCTTTCCGGCCGTCACCTGCATCTCTGTCAATGAACAAGTGGTGCACGGCATCCCCGGTCCGCGCGTCTTGACAAGCGGGGATATCGTTAGTGTGGATACGGGATGCCGACTCGACGGCTGGTGCGGCGACTCGGCGGTTACCTATGCAGTTGGAGGGGTATCACCCGGCGTTCAAGAACTATTGGACGTCACTTCCGGCGTCTTGCAGCGTGCCATCACTTGGCTGGGCACCATGTCGCGATGGAGCCAGGTTGCTCGCGAAATGGCCACGTACGTGCGGGATCATGGGTTCTCCGTGGTCGAGGACTTTGTCGGACACGGTATCGGACGTCAGATGCACGAAGACCCGGAGGTGCCAAACTACGACAGTCCGCGATTTCGCCGGCGCGGCGATTTCCCCTTGCGACCCGGCTTAGTCCTGGCCATCGAACCGATGGTGAATATGGGAACCAAACAGGTCAAATGTTTGGATGATGCCTGGACGCAAGTCACGCTCGACGGCGCCTGGAGCGCCCATTTCGAACACACCGTGGCCCTCACCGAACAAGGCCCCTGGATCTTGACAGGGCCCCCAACCACGGCGGAACTCGCCTGGCTGGAATCCTACGGCGCCACGCCCCAATAATCGATCCGCATCTCGCGACGCAAGCGCACTACGCGGTGTCTGTCCCCTAGCGGGTCGACCGGATAGACTGACTGTTGGGAGTGCGAAGAGCTCAACTGCGAGCGGCGGACGTATCCGTTGTCGATTTCCTTCACATAACAGGAGCGACCATGCGGTGTCTCAAGATCCTGAGCGGTTGTTGCGCTATCCTCGTGGCCATGCCAGGAGGCGCGAGCGCTGCTGATGCGGCTGACGTTGCAGCACCGTTGCGTACTTTGCGGGCAGTTGGCAATGACGGATCCAACAGCGAGGCTGCCGCGGCTGCGTGGGACGCATTGAGCCAACAGCCGGCGAGTCAACTCCCCGTGATGTTGCGGGCGTTGGATGATGCTGGCCCCATCGCTGCCAATTGGATCCGCGGGGCCATCGATGCGGTGGCTGCCCGCGAAATCGAGCAACCGGGCGGTCTACCGATCGCCGAGTTGGAGGCGATTGTCGTCGATCGAACGCATCAACCCCGCGCCCGTCGGATCGCCTTTGAATGGCTAACGCGTGCCGACACCACGGCCGCAGATCGCCTAGTCCCCAACATGCTGGACGATCCGGGGCTCGAGTTTCGTCGCGACGCGGTGGCTCGAATTCTGAGCAGCGCGGAAAAGATCCCCGCCGACAATCCGCGTGATCAGCGATTGGCCCTCTACCGTCAAGCTCTCAACGGTGCTCGGGATGAGGACCAGATCAAGACAATCGCCGAACGGCTGGCCGGATTGGGCCAGACGGTCGATTTGGCCCAACATTTTGGTTTCTTGCGCGACTGGCAAGTGATCGGACCATTCGACAATGCGGACCGCCAAGGGTTCGCCGCAGTCTTTCCACCGGAGGAGAAAATCGACCTGAAAGCCACCTATGCCGGGAAAGACCCGAACCGGATGGTGCAGTGGACGGAGCTGCGCAGCCGCGAGGAATACGGTAAGGTTGACCTGAATCCGCTTTATGACAATGCCAAGCAGGCCGTCGCCTACGCCTGGACGGAGTTTCGTTCTTCGAGCGCTCAGGATCTGGAGCTGCGGCTGTCGTGCAAGAATGCCTGGAAAGTGTGGCTTAATGGTGAACTCCTGTTCGAACGTGAGGAGTATCATCGGGGGACCCAGTTCGATCAATATCAGCTCAAAGCCCACATGCGGCCGGGATCGAACGAGATTCTTGTCAAGGTTTGCCAGAACGAAGAGACGCAGCCTTGGACCGTCGAGTGGCAATTTCAGCTCCGTGTCTGTGATGCGTTGGGGACTGCGGTGTATTCACAGCCGGTGACGGGAGATCGTAACGAATGAGATATCACCATTTTTCTGTGAAAAATTGGGCGGTCGCGGGTTGGCAGCTTGGATGGGTGTTGGCGTTGCTGCTGGCCACCACGGGGGCCGACTGGCAAAGGTTTCGCGGACCCAATGGTTCTGGGATTGGGTCGGGCGCGATGGACGCGCCGGGCAAGTGGACCGTCGCCGACAATCTTGCCTGGAAAGTGCGGTTGCCTGGCCGTGGCGTCTCCAGTCCGTTGATTGTCAAGGACTATGTGGTGCTCACGGCCAGCAGTGGCTACCGGCAAGACCAGTTGCACGTGTTGTGTTTCGACCGACGTACCGGCAAATTAGCGTGGGAACGCCAATTCTGGGCCACGGGACGCACCATGACCTATCCGACCATCACGACGGCAACGCCCACCGGCGTGTCGGATGGCGAAAACCTGTACTTGTGGTTTTCCAGCAACGATGTCTTCTGCTTGGATTTACAGGGAAACGTGCAGTGGCTCCGCGGCCTAATGTTGGAGTATCCCAATGCCAGCAACAGCCTGGGGCTGGCGACATCCGCCGTCGTCGCCAACGGTACGCTGGTCTTGCAGGTCGAAAACGATAGTCAGTCCATCGCGCTGGGATTGGACGCCAAGCGGGGATCGACACTTTGGAAGATCGATCGACCGCAAAAGGCCAACTGGACCACGCCGCTGATGCTCAGCGATGCCAACGATCGTGACGCAGTAGTCATGCTTCAGTCTTCATCGGAGATCGCGGCACTTGAAGTAGCGACGGGCAAGTCCTTGTGGCGCATCGAGCGGGAGTGCAGCACCATTCCTTCGAGTGTTCTCGCGGACGGATTGCTGCTCGTGCCGTCGAACGGATTAGTGGCCATGCGCACACAAGGCACCACGCGACAACCCGAGGTCGTCTGGGAAAATAATAAGCTCAAACCGTCGACCGCTTCGCCCGTGGTCTGGCAGGATCGCGTGTACGTCATTAGCAGTGGCGTCTTAAAGTGCGCCAGTTGTCAGACGGGAGAAGTCATCTGGCAAGTACGGCTCAAAGGGGATTTCTCGGCGTCCCCCGTGATTGGCGGATCGTACTTGTATGCGTTCAATGATGAAGGCGTAGGACAAGTCGTTCAGCTGGGCACCGACAAGGGAGAACTGATTACCGAAGAGAACCTAGAGGAAATCATTCTGGCGACGCCGGCGTTAGTGGATGGGGAAATCTACGTGCGCAGCGACAACAGTCTCTGGAAAATTTCCGCGTCGCCGAACGCCCCTTGATGCGTCGGTCGATGGTTGTGAGATTGATCTGGTCGATTGCTGCCGGACATTAGGATCGGTACCGTCCTCATCAGTCCACATTTCTTGCGATGCGATGGGACTTGTGATTCAGCAACCGATCACCTTGTCCACTCGAGCTTCAGCGAGAGTTGCGCTCCTGGATCCACTTCTAGACGCTCCGCGCTATCGCTGAAGAAAGAATCGCCGCGGAAGTAGGAACGGTCGAACAGATACGCCGCCGAGCAATCGAGCGCAAAACCAGCGAACAGTGCCTGCCGTACGCCAAGATTAAGTCGCTGGTCGAAGTCAAAAAATCGCTCCTGAACATCCTCGCGGTCAGCCAATTCATAGCCCTGGCTATGAGTTTGGTAGCCCGCGTAGACGCTCCAGACCTCGCTCATCGTCCAGCGCACGGTCGCGTTGGCGTTCGTTAGCGGCAGGTAACTCACGTCGAAAGCGATCACGTCGGTGGGGCGATAGTTGAGCGAAAACGGCAAACCGATGTTCATCTGAAATCGATCGCTAGGGCGCCATGCATAGGCGATGCCGGGTATCGGAAATGCGAGTTGTCCCAGCGGCGAATAGAAAAGACTTAGGTTCCAGGCATCGCGTTCCTGGGTTGGGATGTTCAGAAATGCTAGCATATTGGCATTTACCTCCCGAATGGATGCAAACGGCCTATCGCTCGCCGAGCCGATTCCGACCATGCCGCCGGCAGTCCAACCATTGTCGAACGGATGAATATGCATCACACCGAGGTTGATAATCCACAGTTCGGCGGGAAAAGGCTGCGTGCTGCCAGGTAAGGTGACGTTTGTCTCGAAGGCGTTATGCTCGACGCGAGTGTTCAAGATCCAAATGCCGTTCGGGCTCATGCTTACGGGCAAACCGAGCGACAATCCTTCGCCGCGAACTTGCAACGTGCCCGATGGATGCAGCAGGTTGCTCTCGGGCTGAAAGAAGACATATGTGGAAAACGGACTTCGGTCGCCGGCAGGCCCCCCCATCGTTCCTCCGCCCATTCCCAAACCAGGGCCGCCACGGGAAGGAATCGCAGAGACGGCCGTAGAATCGACAAGTCTCTCTTCTGGCGGTGGTTGCCATTGTGATTCGAGCGATTGTTCTTGCCACGTCGGCGCAGGAAGATGTGTTTCTTCCAGGGATGGCAGCCGCGTTTGCGCACGAAGAGGCATGGCGGCGAGAAGCCACACGCAGATCGTCGTCAGGCCGATAGGCCCGAACCATCTGATACGATTGCGCATCTCCACCGGGGCGCTCGTGTGGATGTTTAAAATTTGACGCAGCAGAAACCGACTGCCACGATCAAGCTCGCTACGACCCCGAAAACTGGACTCCCGTTGGTCGCTGTGCCGGGCACTTTTATACAGGATCCCGAGAAGCCGAGGCCATGGGAAAAGCGGTCTCCTTTCCTGATGTTTACGCAATTTTTGGACTTATGTTAACTCGGTTGGCGAGATTTCAACAAATCCCCGTCGATCTGCTCACGATTGTCGACAAAATCTTCGTGAAGCTGATAGCCCCCCGAACTATTTTTGGAGAAACCGAGCAGTTAGTCGTATGTTGATGCTGTTGTGACGCTAGCAATTCTGTCGGACCTGTGCTGCTCAAGCTAGCGCATGCTACCAAGGCTGGCGCGTTTCATATTATTATCGAAACCGATTGTTGAACGGTCTTCGCCACTGTTCGTGCTGGGGCTTCGACTCCCTGCGCGTCTCTGCGTGAAGCAAGATCTCACCGGATCGTACCATCAGCCGCCGGTCTGTCACCGGGGAGTGCACGGGATCGTCACGAGCGGAGTAGGTCCCGTACCACGTTGGCCGTCTGGACTCCCGTCAATCGCTCGTCTAGCCCACGGTGCTTGACTGTGAAACGGGCATGATCGATTCCGAGTTGGTGCAAGATGGTGGCGTGCAGGTCGCGGATGTGTACTGGGTTTTCCACGATGTTGTAGCTGAAGGCATCGGTCTTGCCGTACGATATTCCGCTTTGCAATCCTCCCCCAGCCAACCACATGGTAAAACACTTGGGATGATGATCCCGACCGTACATGTTGCGTTGTAGGGTTCCCTGACTGTAAATGGTCCGTCCGAATTCCCCCCCCCATACCACTAAGGTGTCGTCGAGCAGTCCGCGGCGCTTCAGGTCTTGCACCAGCGCCCAAGCGGGCTGATCGGCTTCACCCGCCTGGCTGCGGATTTTGTCCGGTAGGCCGCCGTGATGATCCCAATCACGGTGAAAAATCTGCACGAACCGCACGCCTCGCTCCATCATGCGGCGAGCCAGCAGGCAGTTATAGCCGAATGTGCCCGGCGTGCGGGCTTCTTTTCCGTACTGTGACACAACGTGCTCCGGCTCGTCCGCGATGTCAACGAGTTCCGGCACCGAGGCCTGCATGCGGAACGCCATTTCGAATTGTGCGATGCGAGTCTGCGTTTCCGGATCCCCCAGTTCTTCGTGAATCCGCTGATTCATCGCTTGCACGCGGTCGAGCATCAGCCTCCGCGTGTCGCGATCGACTCCATTCGGATTGGACAAATACAAGACAGGATCTCCCTGTGAGCCAAACGCGACCCCTGCATGTTTGGAAGGAAGAAACCCGCTTCCCCAAAGACGGGAATAGAGGGCTTGACCACGTGGCGCGCAGTTGAGCACCACGAAATCGGGCAAGCTGCGGTTCATCGATCCGAGGCCGTAGCTGAGCCAAGCCCCGACGGTGGGTTTACCGGGTATTTGGCTTCCTGTTTGGATGTAGGTGATGGCCGGATCGTGATTGATCGCTTCCGTCCACATGCTGTGCACGAACGCGAGGTCGTCCGACATCGATCCGACGTGCGGAAACAGTTCACTTGCCCAGCGCCCACTCTGGCCAAATTGCTGGAACTTGAACATCGACGGAGCGATCGGAAATCGCGGCTGGGAGGCGGTCATTGTTGTCAGCCGCTGCCCTTGCCGTACGGATTCCGGCAGATCTTGGTCGAACCACTTGTCCATTTCTGGTTTGTAGTCGAACGTGTCAATCTGCGAGGGAGCCCCTGCCATGAACAGCCAGATCACGCGTTTCGCGCGTGCCGGAAAATGCCCGCCGCCCAAGACCCCCTGGCCCGACGGATCATCGGTGGCTGGTCGTGAGCTCGCTAGGCCCGATTCCTGCAGCAAGGAGGCTAGGGCGATGCCGCCCAGGCCTTGTGCCGTTCGCCCCAGGAACTGGCGGCGAGTCTGCAGAGACCACCAATCTCGCCATGACTGGGGCGAGCGATTGTCGAGAGCTATGCTAGGCATCGAGGTTGTCTCATCCCAATCTGCTGTAAGGGGTCGCGGTTACTACTTCGAGATCACGTCGTCTCGGTTGAGCACCGTATTCGCGACCATCGTCCAACTCGCCAATTCGATCGGATCTAGTGTCTCGTCAACGGGGACTTCACCCACCCGAATCAATGCCTTGGCGGAGTCTAGTCGGGTTGCGAAGGTGTTGCGGTAGGAGTGAACGTCGCTCACCAGTTCATCCACATCCTGTTGATCGGCTGTACGGCGCAAAATTGCATGCAAGATGTGGGCCGCACGTTCTTGGTCGGACGGAACGTGCTTCACGGCCGCTGTGGCCAGGCTGCGAGCGGCTTCCACGAATTGCGGATCGTTCATAGTGACCAACGCTTGCAATGGCGTATTGGTACGTTCACGGCGCACAGTGCATTGCTCACGCGTCGGCGCATTGAATGCGGCCATGGCGGGTGGTGGTGAGGTGCGTTTCCAAAAAGTGTAGAGGCTGCGACGATAGAGACCGGCGCCGTGATCCTGCTGAAACTTGCTGGTATTGCTCCCAAGGATCGCTACGACTTCCCACAAGCCGTCCGGCTGATAGGGGCGTGCACTGGGCCCCCCGATTTTCGGGACCAACAGGCCGCCAACGGTCAAGGCCTGGTCTCGTAATACCTCCGCGTCCAACCGGAGTCTTGGTCCCCGGGTCAGCCAGGTATTGTCTGGATCCTTGAGGAGCTGTTCGGGATTCACTTCTGCGGATTGCTGGTAGGTGCCGGATGTGACCATCAGCCGCAGCATATGCCGCATGTCCCAACCCGAGGCTTGAAATTCCACCGCCAGCCAATCGAGCAGTTCATGATGACTGGGCCGCGCTACCATCACCCCAAAATCTTCCGGCGTTTTTACCAGTCCGGCACCGAAGAGCGACAGCCACATTCGATTGATCATCACGCGTGCCGTCAGCGGGTTTTCTGGGCTTACCAGCCAACGCGCCAGTCCGAGTCGGTTCCCCGGCGAGTTGGCGGACATGGGCGGCAGACTACCCGGTACGCCTGGCTCAACCTGATCACGAGGCTGCGCGTAGTCACCTCGTGCCAGCACGTAGGCACGGGGAGGGGTCGACCGCTCGTGCGTGATGAGTGTGGTGGTGGATCGGGAATAGATGTAGTCGAAGCGGCGGGTCGTCGCGGACAATCGCAGGCTGAACTCGCGATACGGTTCTTGGAGAACGTTGCGGGAATACCTCCGCCAAAGATCCTGCGATTCGACGGGGAGTTCCGCGAACGATTGCTGCGAAGTTGCCAGGTCCCGCAACGATCCATCATTGGCGAGGAGTTGAATCTCTTCATCGCTCAGCCAGCGTCGGAAAATCCGCAGATCGCTCAGGCCGGCCGAGCGGAGGTCCTTGCCGATCTTGAGCGGGACATCAGCGAGTTCCACTCCGTCAATCAGTACTTCGGTCTCGCCCCGCAAATGGAGTTCACGGCCACCGGCAAAGACGCTGATGCTGGAATTCGACTGACCGCCCGAATAGCGGACGCAGACGTGTTGCCAAGCGTTGGGACGCAGGGCTTCATTGTCGGGTGATCGGCCGCGAACGTTATGGCCTCGACCGTCAAACATGGAAAAGGTGACATCCCCTTGACTCCCCACCGCGACCGTCCATCCGAGCTGTTTCTGATCCTGCGTCTGTTGGACTTGCTCCAACAGCTCATTCTCGAGGACCTGTTCCGGCGAGTGGTACCAAAAGCTGATCGACAAGGGCTCGTCGGACCGGAGACGCGGGAAATCGACGGTCTGTTCATGAGGCTCTTGGTAGCGAATGCCTCGTCGGCCAAAGGGATGGTCGTCGGCCCAGCGCGCCTTGTCCGGCAGGGGAAAGCGGTGGGCGTCGGTTTCGGTTAGAGGAAGCGAAATGAGCTGGTCCACGTTGGCGACCGGGTTGGCGGCCGCAGCTGCACGGTGCTTCCAGTCCTCGGCTCCCCGGTCCTCACAAAGCCTCAAGGCGTCCAACAACTCGGCTCGCTGCGCCCGAATCGCCGTCCATTCGGAACGAAAGGCCTTCCCTGGGAGTGCCAGAGCTGGGGGAGTATCCTTTTGGTTACCGTCCATGGCCGGCTGAGTGGTGTTGTTGAAGAACGCGCCGAACTGATAAAACTCGCGCTGCGTCAGCGGATCGTACTTGTGATCGTGGCACACGGCGCAACCCGCCGTTAGTCCCAAGAACACAGTTGCCGCGGTTTCGACTCGATCAACCATGTATCGGGCGTCGTACTCGGCCGGGATCGCGCCCCCTTCGGAGGTCGTGATATTGCAGCGATTAAAACCCGTCGCAATGAGTTGATCGGTTGTGGGATTCGGCAACAAATCGCCGGCCAACTGTTCGACGACAAATTGATCGTAGGGCATGTTGGTCTGAAACGCGCGGATGATCCAATCGCGATAAGGCCACATCTCGCGATAGTTGTCGACATGCATGCCATGCGTATCGCCGTATCGTGCGGCATCCAACCAAAAGCGGGCCTGATGCTCAGCCGCTGCAGGCGACGTCAGCAAGTAGTCCACGGCACGCTCGTAGGCGGCGGTCGCCGCTGTCACAGCGTCCGAAACGGCGTGATGCTGACCGCGCGTCTGTTCATACAGTTCGAGCAATTCGTCGCTTGGGGGCAAACCGGTTAGGTCGAGTGCCACGCGGCGCAGCAAACGGTACGGTTCTTCTCGCGCGTTGGACGTGAGCCCCGCGTTCGTGCTGGCGCGATGCACGAAAAGGTCAATGGCGTTCTCTGCTCGCTGCCTGTTAACTTTACTTTCTTCGAGTTGCGGCAGCGGAGGGCGCGCGGGTCGCACGAACGCCCAATGCGGCTCCCATTGGGCCCCCTCTCGAACCCATTGCACGAGAGTCGCTCGTTCGGTCTCCGACATTTCTTTCCCCATGTCGGCAGGAGGCATCCGCTCAGCAGGATTGTCGCTGACGATTCGCCGGATCAGTTCCGATTGTTCTGGATCACCGGCCAGCACCACGCGGCGTGTACCTTCCGCCGTATCCAGTCGCAGGTCTGCCTTGCGGCCGGCCGAGTCTGGACCATGGCAGGCAAAACAATACTCGGAGAGAATCGGCCGAACGTCCCGATTGAACTGCCGAGAGCCTGGATCAGCGGCACACAAGACGCCACTCGAGAGGGCGATCCAGAACAGCACAGGCAAGATGCGTGGCATGGGGCTGATCCATGACTCAAGTTGTGACGGTCCCGCACGCCAGCCGAGGCCCGGCAGCGGAGGTCCGTACCGGCCCGACGGCACTATTGGTGACAACCCTCCATTATCCCAGATGGAGGGGCGGCCAGCAACTGGCAGGACGTTCAGGCCGCCGGAACGCCGGAAAGGATAAGAGCCATCCCCCACGGGGTCAATCGGCTAGAGAGCGAACCAGCTCCTGACCGTGCCGCCGCAGCGTGTCGAGCAGACAGGTGAGATGATCAGGCCGCGTGAGCGGGTTCATGAGCGTGGTGCGTAGCAGGCTGGTTCCGTCCAAAGTTGTCGCCACCAAATAGAATTCCCCGGACTCGATGACTCGGCGCCGCAGCAACAATTGGAAGCGGTTCTGCGCGGCGGCATCGAGATTCCGCAATAGCGGCGGGAGGTGGCGAAATACCAGGATATTGCAGGTGGGTTCGTAGGGGGCTTCAAAATCATCGGCCGCCAACAATAGCTGGTAGAGATCTCGCGTTCGCTCAAACGTTACATCCACCAAGTCCTCAAACCACTGTGGCCCAAACAGAGACCACGTTCCCCACAAGCCAATTGCGGCGGCCCGTTTTGTGCACTCCACCGTCAGCAGGCCGCTGTCGAATTCGGCTAACTCCGGCGCGGTCGGGTCGTACAGGTAAGGCGCGTGTTGGTCGAAGGCTAGGAAGCGATGGGACCGGTCGCGGTAGAAGAGGAGCGCGCAAAGTGCGGGCATGAAGAACATTTTGTGCGCATCGCAAACCACACTGTCCGCTTGCTCCAGCCCACGCACGAGATGTCGATGCTGGCGACTCATGCAGGCGGCTCCGCCATGCGCCGCGTCGACATGGAGCCACACATCATGACGCTGGCACGCAGCCGCCACATCCTCCAGTGGATCAAAGGCACCAATGGGCGTCGTACACGCGGCGGCCGAGACGGCCACGATGGGAACGCCGCGCCGACGTAAGTCGCCGAGCTGCTCATCCAGTCGGGTTGGATCGATGCGCCGCCGCGCATCCAGCGAGGCGGTCAGAATGTGGTCGGTCCCCAGCCCCAAAATGCCGGCCGCGCGTGAGATCGAATAGTGTGCGTCCGCATGGACCACCACCACTGCCGCTGGATCCGCCGCTAAGACACCCCGCTTCCAGACGCCATCCAAGCACCGATTCCGTGCCGTCAAGAGGCCGGTAAGATTGGCCAGAGATGCGCCGGACGTGATCAGGCCCGCCGCGCCTTGCATGTCGAATCCGAGGCGCGAGCCGACGACGTCGAGCACGGCACGCTCCACCGCAGTAGCCCACGGCCCCATCTCGTAGATCGCCATGCCCTGATTGGTCACCGCGCCTAGGAAATCAAAGAGGGCAGCCAAAGGTAGAGAAGCGGGCACTTGATGACCCACGTAGTGCGGATGGTGAAGCTGATGACCGTGGGCCAGGACGGCGGCGGCCAGTTGGCCCACGGCACAGGCCACTTGGTCCTGGGTCTGACGCGCGGCGGCCGCATCCGTGGCGCCCGCCAAGTCATTCAACAGGTCTGAATGGTCCCCCTGAAGCATCAAGCGACGCGCCGATAGTACCAATTGCTCGGGATCATTCCAAGGCAAGACGGGGCCCTCGCCCCCCTGCACATGGCGGAAGTGAGCGGCCAGGAGCGCCGCCATGTGCGTCGCGGCCGTCTGCAGCGTTTCCGGCGCATAGGCGGCGGCAATCCGTGCGTACGGCGATGCAGCAGCCGAAGGATCTTCGAGGGGGGAGGGCATCTCGGGAGGGTACTCGGTCCAGCGTGTCTGCGTAGAAGGATGGCTTGACGAATGGAATCATACCAATTTGCCCCGCGCACCGACAACATCCCAAAGGCAATTG
>SXHS01000015.1 GCA_005773145.1 Planctomycetaceae bacterium
GATCGCCTATTGTTTTAAACGCGGGTTGCTCCTGTTGGGATGTGGGGTCAGTGTCGTTCGGCTCTGTCCGGCGCTCATTGTTGATAGGCCGACTTGCGAAACGGCGGTTGCGATATTGGATGACGCGTTCGCGGCCCTTGCCGTAGGTTCCCGTACCGACTCATGAAACACCATACGATCAAGCATTGGGCCCACGATGATGGATAGCGAAGCGGTGTTGAACAGACTGGCGGTTGTCCCCGGATCCAGTGCCGTCTGCGGAGCTGACTGGATCGCGCGGCCGAGCGGTCCATCGGTCGTTTCGTACAATCCGGCTACGGGCGCTCCCTTGGCCGAAGTGTTGACGGCGGGGGGGGCGGATTACGACGAAGTGGCCGAGGCGGCGCGCGAATCGTTCCTGCGTTGGCGGAGCATTCCAGCCCCGGCGCGCGGCGAGTTCGTGCGTCGACTGGGAGACCGTTTGCGTCGACACAAACGCGATTTGGGTCTGCTGGTGACCCTCGAGTGCGGCAAGATTCTCAGCGAAGGGGAGGGTGAAGTCCAAGAGATGATCGATATGTGCGACTTCGCCACCGGGTTGAGTCGCCAGCTACATGGCATGACCATTGCCAGTGAACGGCCCGAGCATCGCATGTTTGAACAATGGCACCCGCTGGGGCCCGTCGGCTGCATCACGGCCTTCAATTTTCCCGTGGCCGTATGGGCCTGGAATGCAGCGATTGCCGCCGTGTGTGGCGATACGATCGTCTGGAAGCCATCTCCTCATACCCCTCTCACCGCCCTGGCCGTGCAGCACATGTCCGTGCAGATCGCTCGCGAGATGTCGCTTCCCCAGATTTCGCTGTTGTGCGCAGATCGTGACGCCAGCGTGGCGACTCGTCTGGCGCACGACCCGCGATTCCCGCTGATATCCGCCACAGGAAGCTGCGCGATGGGGCGAAGTGTGGCGCAGGCCGTTGCCGCGCGGTTGGGGCGAACGCTGTTGGAACTCGGGGGAAACAATGCCATAATTATCACCGAGGACGCGAATTTGGATTTGGCGCTGCATGGCGTGCTGTTCGCCGCCGTGGGTACGGCCGGACAGAGATGCACCACCTTGAGGCGACTGATCATCCATGAAAATGTCGCCAAGCACTTCTTAGATCGCCTCGTGCAAGCCTACTCGAGTATTACCATCGGCGATCCGTGGGACCCCGGTGTGCTCATGGGGCCGCTGATTCACGCCACCGCCGTTGATCGGATGATGAACGCTGTGGAGGCAGCACGTCACGAGGGTGGGGAGGTTCTGGTTGGTGGAGAACGGATATCCAGGCCCGGGAACTTTGTCCAGCCGACGATCGTCATGGGCCATCACGACATGCGTGTGATTCGGGAAGAAACCTTTGCCCCTATCCTGTATGCCTTGCGTTATCGAGATCTGGATCATGCCATCGCGATGCAGAATTCAGTTCCTCAGGGACTGTCGTCCGCGATCTTCACCGAACGCTTGGCATCGGCCGAAAGATTTCTCTCCTCTTCCGGGAGTGACTGCGGCATCGCAAATGTCAATATCGGCACCTCGGGTGCCGAAATTGGCGGGGCCTTTGGTGGCGAGAAGGACACCGGTGGCGGACGCGAGGCCGGGAGTGACGCCTGGAAGGCCTACATGCGCCGTCAGACCTGCACGATCAACTACGGCCGCAAATTGCCGCTGGCTCAGGGCGTGCGTTTTGATTTGCCGGCTTCTGGTTGAATCGCCGTGATCCAAAGGAAAGGCCGTCGGCCATCGTCCACTCGCAGCTCGGCCTTCAGCCGTGAAGGAAATAGGATGCGGTCCAGCGCCTTTTTATAGATGATCTTGCCAGACGCCAATTGAACGGTCACGTCGGATGGTACGACCTGTAACCGCCGTAACTGAGACTCATCTCGGATGAAGGGGACCGCCAACCGCTGCTGGAGGACATCCAGGGACTCTTGTAGTGTCGCGCCATCGATGCCGATTTCGACAAATTCTAGAATCTTGGGGACGAGCACATTGGGACGCTCGTCGGGTGGCCAGCCAACGGGCCACCCCACCTCGCCCGATCGACTCTCGGCGATTGTTAGTCGCACCGTCCGTTCCGCGGAAATGGTCGGGACTAGCATCAAGTGATGCGATCGCAAAGCAACGGCCAGGCACGTGCCCACGGAAAGTCCCTGCAGCTCGCTGGCGACGAGCGTTGTGTCACTCCAACGGCGTTCGATGGCGCGAGGGACGATCCATTCCGCCTTCGTGATGCCCTTTGCCTCGCGCAAAACGTGCGCAAGAGTTTGGCCTTGAGTGCGGCTGGGACAGGGCACGGCCAACGTTTGGCGAACTGTGCGGAGTTGCTCTTCCGTGAATCCGAATGCCACACGATTTGCAGCCAGATTTTCTGGGCCTTCCGCAGCTAGTTGCCGCAACCACGCGGCAAACTCGCCCATTTCCCCGATGCCAAATTGCTGATCGGGCAAGATGAGCCGCTGACGTCCCGTCAGGATTCCGGTCACTCGAACCGTCGTCGAGGGACCCGACTCCTCACTGGCGATCGACGGGCGCTCTCCCTGGCGTGCCACACGGATGCGCACGTCCTCCACCGGTAAACGTTTGGTCGCCTCGAGCCAACGATGCGAGTCCGTGGCGGAAAAGCCTGGCCCCATGGCGAGCACCAGCTCAACGCGACGGGGCTCCACCTGTGGGCCCGCCGCCAGGGCAGTCGCCGGCGACGCAATGGTCGAACCGGCGACTGTAAGCGCCAACACAGTCCATACGGTCAGGACGCCACGAAGTGTCGCAGCGACCAACATATCAAGCCACGTCTCGTCGACGCGTCCAACGACTTGCACCAATCGCACACATGCCGATTAACAACGCGAAACTCGAAGGCTCGGGAATCGAAGCGTGTTGCCGCAACGTGATCGTTGCCATTGGGTTGCCACCCGTGGGATCGGGCACAAACAGGTTAGCTGGAATCGTTACGCCAAAGAGAAAGCGGCCTTGGCCGTTGACGGGGATACCAGGGTGCATGGCGTCGCGAAACCACCACAAATTGTCCGGTGCAACGGGCTCGTCAAACATCGGCGGGTCTACAAAGCGGTCCAACGATTCGAACGGCTCCGGATTCGTCTTGAAGAACAGCCCATCGGATTCGGTGGACTCGTCGAAGCTGCCACCGGACCCCGTGCCCAACGTGATGTGGAAGTCCGTCCAATCCACGGTCGTGTGATTACAGACCTCCTTATCAAAGCCAATCATGACCGGTTCATTGGGCGAGTTTGGGCCTAATGTGACCTTGATCACTACGTCCCACCAGTTGCCGTCGACCAACTCTTCCTTGAAACCTAAGGTTGGCAGATTGAAAACCGATCCGGCTTCGTCCGGCCCATAAAAGGTGGGGCTCGTTATATTGATGCCGACCCCGGCCGTGCCGGCAATCTCAATGTTCTCCACGCCTAACACGGCATCGGCCTGCGCGCATGTCGTGCTAAGTACGATCAGAGATGCCGCTCGAATGAAATGGGATACCTTCATGAGATCTTGCCCCTCGCGCCGGTGTTAGAAATCGTGGTGGAAAATTCTTGATGAAACGTGGGGCACGACAGGGGCCACTCAGGACCAGTGTCGCGTGCCCTTCAGGGCCGCACCCGCCGTTTACCACATGCGCCCGATCGAACTCGCACCGGCAATTCGGTTCGAACGGCCCATGGGCATTCGTGGCTGGAGCAAATGCTATACCAAGCCAGGCACTGAATGGAGCCGTTCCCCTAACCTCTTGTGAAATAAGGAGCTAAGGCGATTAATCGGACGAGCTACGGAATATGCCGAATGTAAACGAAACGGGTTGTTTCAACAAAATGGTGAAAGGGGCGATTTTTCAAATCAAATGCCGCAATTTTCGGATTTTTCGGGCATGGATCATCCCCCGCAAGGGTACGCATGTGGCCCTGGCGGAAGGCTCGCATTGGTCGTATTGTGTGCTCAAGACAAGGGTTAGGTGACCTCCGGTGGGGCATGGTAGGCATCACACACTAATAGGGAGTCTTTCACCAAAATGGTGAAGCCTGATCGCGCCCGTCCGTCTCGTTCGGGCGTCCGAACCAATGGTGTCGCGGGGGAGTCCCTCATGTCATCGCCGGGGCAGACGACGACCATGCGGCGTCGCTCCTTTCGCTGGAGGTTCGAATACGACACCGACTTGCCGCCAACACTCGTCGAGGCGATGTGGTCCGATCCGGATCATGTGTTGGAATCGGGATCTATCTTCAGGGTAGGGGATCGATCGACAATTGCGGCCGTCACGCTCGCGGGAGTGGATGGGATCCTCAAGCGGTCCCACACGCGTGGTCTGGGGCATGCGGTGCGGCATGCACTGCAACGGTCGCGCGCGAGACGGTCCTGGGAGTACGCGAGGCGGGTTGCCCATGCCGGGTTGCTCACTCCCAGACCGCTAGCGATATTGGAGGCGCGACGCGGACCTTGGCGACGTGTGTCCTATTTGATGACGGAGCGTATTCATTCGGGCGTCGCGCTACATAAATGGGTGGCAGAACATAGCGGTCCGTCAGGCGCGATTGAAGGGATTGCGAGGCAATTTGGCTGCGTTTGGAGAATTTTGGGAGAGGCAAGACTGACACACGGTGACATGAAGGCGGCGAATCTGTTGGTGGATCCATCGGGAATGATTTGGCTAGTCGATCTCGACGGTATGCGTCATCATTCGACCTCGCTAGGATGGAGTCGGGCTCGCGAACGCGATCGTCGGAGATTTCTGAGAAATTGGCAGGAGTTTCCGGCCGTGATGTCCACCTTTCAGAATCACCTCGATCGTGACTGATCCGCAATCGCGGCGATGAGTCGGAGAATGGACTAAGGGTAACCGCACCGACACCGGTTAGAATGTCGCCGTCTCTAGAATGTGAGGTCTGATTTGTTCGCAAGCTTTAAGTCACGTTTGGCCGCAGGTGAATTGCTCCTCGGCACGATGGTGACACTCCCAACAGCTTCCACAGCGGAAATACTCGCCGGGGTTGGCTTCGATTGGCTCCTGATCGATGGTGAACATGGTCCGCTGGAGACGCGGGAGACCTTGGCCATTTTACAGGCCGTTGGTGAGAAGGTTCCTTGCTTGGTTCGCGTTCCAGAAGCTGCTGAGGTGGCCATCAAGAAAATGCTCGATCTCGGAGCCGCGGGGATTGTCGTGCCACAAGTGAATACGGCTGAACAAGCCGCGCGTGTCGTGCAATTCGCTAAGTATGCCCCGGCTGGTTCCCGCGGCGTCGGCTTGGCTCGCGCCCACAAATACGGATTGAGATTCAACGAATACGTTCAATCGGCGAATGACAGCACGACCGTGGTGGTTCAAGCCGAGCATGCCCAAGCCGTGGAAAATATTGACGAGATCGTCAGGGTTCCAGGCATCGATGCGGTGCTACTCGGGCCCTACGACTTATCGGCCAGTCTGGGAAAGATGGGACAAATTTCAGATCCCGTCGTCGTGACGGCAATTCAAAAAGTCACCAAGGCTTGCCAGGATGCCGGAATCCCACTGGGCTACTTTGGCGTAACGGCCGATGCCGTTAGACCCTACATAGAGCAGGGGTACCGTCTGATCGTGGCCGGCGTTGATACGCTGTTCTTGAGCCAATCAGCGTCAATCCTGTTGAACAAACTCAAGAAGAATCCCACAACCGGCTGATGCGCGATAAAGCCGTGAAGGATTTCTTACGCTCGTTTCCAGGCTCCCGCAAGGGATCGAGCGAAAACTACAAGCACGAAGCGCGAGCGAGTGAGTCCCACGCAACTGGCGGTTATGTGGTGATCGGCGTCCGTGCGGACGCATCCCGATGTCTAGGGAGTGCGCTGATGAATAGGTCGCTGGCTCCGTTGGACTCACGTGCTTGTTCACTGGCTTGCGCCACGTGCTTGTAGTACGAAGGCCGTCACATGTGCCGGTCGGCGATGGCGGTCTCGATCTGCGCAGCCTTCGAATCTCACGCCTTCTTTCCCTCTTCGTGGGCCTTCTGTTGGCCGATGGTTTCTCGGCGCCAACCGTGCTACTGGTCGTCGCGGATGGCAAGGCGCCGCCAAGGAACGAGAGAAACCCCATTTTTCCCGGTATAGAATCTGTCACGGCGTGGTTCCCTTGGGGCGGTCGCCAACTATTCGGGGGGTAGTTTTGGGGCTCATTTTCAGGCTAAAATGAAGGTTTGTGATGAGGGTTGCGGCAATTCATCGGGAGGTTCACCTTTGCGCTCCAACTTATGCCTGTGCCGCCGGAATTTGTGGTTGGTCCTGGTCCTCGCGCCACTCGTTGTCTCGGTTCTCGGATCTCGACTATCCGCCGTGCGAGGGGCTGAAGCGACGCAACTCGATGTCGCCTATCGATCCGACATAAAGCCTCTGCTGAAGCAGTTCTGTCACCAGTGTCACTCCGGCGACAAGACCGAAGCCGAGATCGACCTGGCAGTCTTTTCGGATTTCAATCAGGTCCGCAGGCATCCCCAGGTCTGGCAGAAGATCAGCGAGATGCTCTCCAGCGAGCAAATGCCCCCACCGGATGAGTTGCAGCCCACCGCCGATGAGCGGGCCAAAATGCTCAAGTGGACGCGCGATTACCTCATGATGGAGGCCGCGTCCCATGCGGGCGATCCAGGTGCCGTCGTGCTGCGTCGGCTGAGTAATGTTGAGTACACCTACACGCTGCAGGATTTAACTGGGCTGGCTGGTCTCAATGTGGCCAAGGAATTCCCTGTTGACAGCGCGGCTGGCGAGGGGTTTACAAATGTTGGGAATTCGTTGGTCATGTCCCCGTCGCTACTGACCAAGTACCTTGACGCTGCCAAAGAGGTCTCCGCCCACGCCGTCCTGCTGCCCAACGGCCTGCGATTCTCCGCGAGCAAGACAAGGCAGGATTGGACCAACGAAATTCTTGATGAAATCCGCGGCATCTACGATCGCTATACAAGCGATGGCGGCGACGCGGGGGGCAACGTGCCGGTGCGCAAAGGCGATACGGACCGGAATGGCCGACTGCCACTCGAGCGATATCTGTTGGCCACCGTCGAGGAGCGCGACGCTCTGTCCGGGGATCGCAAGACGATTGAGGCGGTTGCCGGTGCGCGTGGGCTGAGTCCCAAATACCTGGGTATGCTATGGACCATGCTCCAAGACTCCAATGCGCAGTCACGGCTGTTGGACCCGCTGAGGGCGCAATGGAAAACCGCCACCGCCGCCGACGTTCCCCAGTTGACGGGACTCGTTGCCAAA
>SXHS01000096.1 GCA_005773145.1 Planctomycetaceae bacterium
CTGGGCGATCGCACGGCACCGCCGATTTTTGGGGGGGGACGGGAGCCACTTCGACGGCAATCGCAAAAAAATCAAGAAAATTCAATTTAGCCGGCCCAAAAGCGCGATCCTTCGGGCCTTTAATGCGTATAAGGGTATATGGAGAAAGTCAAGCCTCGGCGACCCGGATCGGTCGCCGACAGCCAGACAATTGCCGCGGTGGCGCGATGGGAGTCGCAGGGAACAACTGCCGTGGTTGCGGAGAAGGGGATTACCAGGATGAATGCCAAATATCGTAATTCGTTGGTAGAAGCATTGCGGGATCAATTGGTTCGCTTCGCTCCGCGGGAGAAAAAGCTCGAGCAGATGGCGCGGGCGGAGCAGCTGTTGGCCGAGGTGGAGGTCGGGCGCACCTACCCCTACGAGTTCGTCTGCTACCGAATTACACAGTATCGGCCGACGGCTTCGGTGGAGATGCAGGTTCCAGGCCAAGCTTTGAAACACGACTTGGTGCTGTTGGTTGAGGATCTGTCCGACGCGGTGCCACTCCGTCTGGAGGAGGCGAGCGAGCCGGTACGTTCGATGGAGGAACTGAGTCAAACCTTCAACGTGTCCACGAAGACCATCTCGCGATGGCGCAAACAGGGTTTGGTGGCGCGGCGATTCGTGTCGGACGGCCGCAAACGGTTGGGGTTCTTGGAGAGTAGTGTGACCCGTTTCGTATCTGGAAATCCCGATCGTGTGGAGCGTGGCGGTCGGTTCAGCCAGTTGACGCAGCAGGAGCGCCACGAGATCGTTTCGCGGGCCCGCCGTTTGGCATCGATGGGCGATTCCGCCGCGCGGATCACGCGGCGGTTGTCTACGGAGTTGGCACGTAGCGTGGAAACCATTCGCTATACGCTGAAGCATTTCGACCAGAAGCATCCGGAGATGGCCATCTTCCCAAACGCCACCGGTTCCTTGAACGCCGATTCGCGCCAGCACATCTATCAGGAGTATCGCCGCGGTACCTCGGCGGAGGTGTTGGCACGCCGCTACAACCGGACGGTAGCCAGCATCTATCGGATCATCGGCGAGATGCGAGCGCAGCGCATCATGGAGTTGCCGCTCGATTGCATCTACCATTCCTCGTTTGAGCAAGGCGAATTGGATCGAGAGATCACCAGCCCATTGCCGTCGATTGACAAGGGGGCACGCCGCGTGCGGGTCCCCGCGGGACTCCCCCCCTATTTGGCCGCACTCTACGACATGCCCCTGCTGACCCGCGAGCAAGAGCAACACCTATTTCGCCAATTGAATTACCTCAAGTACAAGGCGGCGCGCCGACGTGAACAACTCGATCCACGACATCCTAAGGGGGGTGCCATGGACGAAATCGAGCGGCTCTACGAGGAAGCGGTCCGCGTGAAGAACCAGATCGTACAAGCCAACTTACGTCTGGTGGTCTCGATCAGCAAACGGCACGTGAATGCATCGGAGAGTTTTTTCGATTTGGTTAGCGACGGCAATATGTCACTGATTCGGGCCGTGGAGAAGTTCGACTTCTCCCGTGGCAATAAGTTCAGCACGTATGCCAGCTGGGCGATCATGAAGAATTTCGCGCGAACAATTCCCGACGAGTTCAAGCGCCGTGACCGCTTTCGCACAAGTTACGAGGAATCATTCGACGCCGCAGAAGACGTCGGTTCCAATCCTTACTCGGATGAAAACGCCCAGAAGCTGCGCGAGGCACAGATCGGTAAGATCTTGGCTCGACTCGACGACCGCGAGCAAAGGATCATCGTCAGCCGATTTGGCCTCAATCACAGCCACTCACCACAGACGTTGAAGGAGGTCGGCGCGGAATTGGGCGTGACGAAGGAACGGGTTCGCCAGATCGAGGCACGGGCCTTGGGCAAACTGCGCTCGGCCGCTCGCGAGGAACATATCGAGCTCCCCGAGTAGTCTCCTGCTGCGGAAACAGAAAGAGCAGGGCGTGGCTTTTGGGGCGAATTCGCGCTAGGAGAACGCCACGACCGTTTCGAGCTGTGGGATCTCTGCGTCGCAAGTGGAGAGCGCCAGCCGCATGATTTTATCCGGTCCAACCGGGCGTCCATAGTGGTAGCCCTGTGCGAACTGACACTGCAAGGAATGCAAGATCTCCGCTTGTTCGGCGTTTTCCACCCCCTCGGCCACGACTTGAATTCGGAGGCTATGGGCGAGCGTGGTAATGGCATGCACAAAGGGCACGTAATCGCTCGCAGCGTTTAAAAGCATCACGAACGATCGGTCGATCTTGAGAATATCGAAGGGATATTCATGGAGGCACGCCAGCGAAGAATGGCCGGTTCCAAAATCGTCAATCGCCAGCTTAAATCCTTGCCGTTTCAGATCCTGAAGAATTTTTAACGTGGAATCGGGGTCCCCCATCATGGCCCCCTCGGTAATCTCCAAATGGACGCACGAGGGGTCCACGCCCGTCTCGTCCGCAATCATGCTGGTGCGTTGCACCAGCTCTGGAAACAGCAATTGATGGCGCGACAGGTTGATGCTGATGCTGGGAATATGCTGCCGGCCGACCGATTGCCACCATGCCGCGAGTTGCTGACACGCGGTGCGCAGAACCCACTCCCCGAGCGGGACAATCAGTCCGCACTCTTCGGCGATGGGGACGAAGTCGCTGGGGGGGATCAGGCCTCGCTCCGGGTGCTGCCAGCGCACCAGGGCTTCGACGCTGCGTAATTTTCCCGTTTGCAGACAGACGATGGGTTGGTACTGGAGCAATAATTGATTTCGTTCGACGGCGGCGTGCAGTTCATTCTCCAGCTCCATGCGACTCCGGACCCGTTCACGCATCGCCGAGTCGAACACTAGATATCGTCCCTTGCCGGCGGATTTTGCTTCGTACATCGCCGTGTCCGCGTCCCGCAGAACCTCTTCGGCCCGTTGATAGGCGGCGTCGCCCACGACAATTCCGATGCTGGCAGAGATCACCACCCGATTCATGCCGATTTGATAGGGTTCCGCCATTGCGTCAAGGAGCCGCTGCGCAACGCATTGCGCATCATCTGGAAGTTGCAAATTGTCCAGCAGCACAACAACTTCGTCGCCGCCGAAGCGGGCTGCGGTATATCCGTCAGTCAGGTACGCCAGGGGAGTATCCAGACGCAGGCAGGTCCGCAGTCGCTCTGCAGCCTCGGTCAATAGGGCGTCGCCGGCCTCGTGCCCCAGGCTGTCGTTGACCAGCTTGAAGCGATCCAGATCCAAGAATAGCACGGCGTAGTACCTTGCGCCCGTCACTTGAAATTGTTGCAGGGCGAGTTCTAACCGAGACACCAAGGACTGACGGTTGGGCAAATTGGTGAGCCGATCCATCCGCACGGCGGTCAACAGTTTCCGTTCCATGATCTTGCGATCGGAGACATCCGTGGCGTGACCATACCAATGGACACCACCGTCAGTTTCCCGCTGTGGAACCGAGCGATTCTCGATCCACACGAGCCGTCCGGTATCGTCGCGGAGTCGATATTCGCAGCAGAGGGGTGCCAGCTCGACAGCCGATTC
>SXHS01000001.1 GCA_005773145.1 Planctomycetaceae bacterium
CAACCGAACCACCGGAATCTCTTCGCCGTGCGCGTCGAATCGCAGTAGCTCATCGTATTGCCAATAGTCGCCGTGATCGGTACGGCGCACCTGTCGACGCTGGATCTCGGCCGGTGAGGGGGGCTCGCGACCGATCATGACTCGCCAGGCCCCACCCACCACCTCGCGAAACGCTGCCAACGACTGGGGATCGCGGGGCGCGACGGCTTCGATTTGTCGATCGGCGGCCGACGTCATGGCACGCACCAGGGCTCGTTCATGTTCCGGCCCACCGGCGGGGGCTGGATGCTGTTCATTCCACACCCGCATCTCCTCAGACGTGTGTGCTCGAAAGTCTTCTTCGACAATCGGTTCCTCCCAGCCCAATTGGAGATGCCGGTTCATCCAGCGATACATGATGGCACGACTGACATAGTTGTAGTTGTGCGGAAAATGATTCAACGTCGCCGCCATGACATGATCCGGCGCTGCCAGCATCGCATACAGTCGCTGCAGATCGGGCAATCCATTGGTTGCCAAGTCGTGGGTCCAATCGTTGGCGGTCGTCATCCCCAATGGTCGTGGCGCGGCCAATGCCGCGAACTCCACATTGCCCGCATCCAGCCGCAAGAGCGACGCGTTTTCGCACATGCACCCCCCCTGCATGGCGTTCGAGACCATCACTGCGGGAAACAAGACGTCCGGACGCGGATCGAGTGCCGCCAAGATCATCGTTTGGGTTCCCCCGCCACTCGCCCCCGTGACCCCAATCCGCTGGGTGTCCACCTCCGGCAGACCGCATACCCAATCGAGCGCGCAGAGCGAATTGTAGGTTTGTAAGCCCATGATACTCTGCAACCGTAATTCGGCCTGCGTGCTGTAGAATCCCCAATCCGTGGGCGTGTCGAATTCAGGCCGCGGAGCATGATGACGGTGTGCCAATTCGAATGGAATCTGCTGGCTATCGGCGTACCCCACCATGTCATAGTTGAATACCATGCATCCCATACGAGCCAATTGAACGCATGGCGCCTGGACGACATAGCGTCCTCCAACTTCGAATCGCTCGGCCCCCACCACAATTTGTTCGCGCACCCCTTTTATTCCCATGTCGAAATAACGGCCGTTCTCCCAATGTCCGTGCGGACACAGGATCATGGGCAGCTTGGCTGGGACTTCGGACGCGTCGGTTGTGTTTGTGTTCGTGTTTGTCGTATCTGGCAATGGTCGGTAGAGATTGCCGGTCACAAAATGACCGGGGTAGCTTTCGAAGTAGACTTTCTCCAACGAATACCCTTCTCGCTCGACGCGGCCATGAATCGTGGCCCGGATGGGGGCGCGTTCCGGCAACGGCCACAAGCCTAGTGCGACCTGCATGCGTCGCCGCACGTGCTGGGCGCGGGCCCCCCATTCCTGCGGCGTTGCCGGCGGATGAAACTCAAACGGTCCCTGCAACGTCTTGGGGGCTTGCAATCTTTGATCTTGCGGTTGTTCCCCCGCCGGTAACACGCGAGGTCGGCCGCTATGCGTGTATTCGGAAAAACGTGTCTCGATGTTGGCCGCGTGAGCATCCCCTTCATGCAACACGAACCGATAACGAAGCGTACGGCTTTCATTGGCTGGAATCGTCCAGTCGCCTTGACCGGCAGGCCCTTGCTCAAAGTCGTGCCTACCAAAAGGGTTCGCGGCCACCAAACCATAATCGCGGGCATGCCACCAAGTTGGATGCCGCGGATTCGAGGGGTGATCCAGCATGGCAATCCCCAGCGTGCGGTCCCCCACCTGCCCCCAATAGTCGATCCAACGAGCCCGCTTCCCCCAAATGGCCGCGCCCGTGATCCCCTCACTATTCATCGCCTGGCCTGGCATCGCGGGGACACTGGTCTCCGGAGTGGGGACCAACTGCAATTCGGGCCGCATGCGGATCCCCATGGTCCCTTCCTTGGTATCGCCAAATGTAACGTCGCCCGCCGATGCGTGCAGGGTGACCTCCCAATCCACGAAGCGGGCTGATCCCGTGGCTTGCGACGTCCAAAATGTCACCCGACGACGATCGGAACATACCACGGCGCCTTGGCTGTCATGCCATTGATTCTTCGTGGAAATCGTCGCGCCGTCGTTCCAGCTATCGACGCGCGCCTGACCCTTCTGCACGATCCGACCACAATTCTCACCCTCCGTCCAAAAATCGACACCATTCACATCACCGTGGGTGAACCACATCGACTTGTGATGATCATGATCGTGCGGTTCGCCCGCGACGTTGGGCACCATGGGATAATCGCGTGTCATGCGCACGCCCCCAGGTCCGATCAGCGGATAGATGACGGGTTTGGCATAGCCCGAGTAGCGATACTCGGCAAACAGTTCGCCATCCAGCATGACTCGCAATTTGCCCTCGGCAGACTGGACTTGAACGTCTGCGGTCGCCCACGTCGACCAACCGCAAAGCGCCAACACGATCCCGAGCACTACGAATAACCGAGCCAACCGACGGGATGACAACCTACGCATACGCATCATGGTGGACTCCATCATGGCAAACAGCTCGCTGCGGCGTGTTTGGGGAATCGCCTCAGTCGATCTCGCTCCCATTGTAGCACCCAGCGCGTGCCTAGAATAACTAGGCCAAGACCTCGCGCACGACTTTGCCGTGGATGTCGGTGAGACGGAAGCGTCGACCTTGGAAGGGGAAGGTCAAACGCAGGTGATCGATGCCCAGAGCGTGCAGCATCGTGGCGTGTAAGTCGTGTACGTGGACGGGATCTCGGACGACGTTGTAACTAAAGTCGTCGGTCTCGCCATGGACCACGCCGGGCTTCATACCCCCCCCGGTCATCCAGATCGTGAAACAGCGTGGGTGATGGTCGCGACCGAAATCATCGGTGGTCATGCGGCCTTGGCAATAAACCGTGCGCCCGAACTCGCCCCCCCAAACCACAAGGGTATCTTCCAGTAGACCACGTTGTTGCAAATCAGCGACGAGCGCCGCAGCGGGCTGGTCGGTATCACGGCACTGGCCTCCGATCGCCTTGGGAAGGTGCAGGTGCTGGTCCCAGCCGCGATGAAACAATTGAATGAAGCGCACCCCACGTTCCGCAAGTCGCCGGGCCAACAAGCAGTTGGCAGCGAAGGAACCCCGTCGCCGCGAATCGGGGCCATACGACTCAAACACATGTTCCGGCTCATCGGAGACATCTGTCAACGCGGGGACCGACGTTTGCATGCGGAATGCCAATTCGTATTGGCCGATACGAGTGAGCGCATCCGGGTCACCAACTTGCTGATGGTTGATTTGATTCAAAGCGGACACGTCATCCAGCATGCGGCGGCGCGTGTCGCGATCGACGCCCGCGGGGTCGGTGAGGTACAGCACCGGATCACCGGCGGATCGAAAGCGCACGCCTTGATACCGCGTGGGCAGAAAGCCGCTCCCCCACAAACGATCGTAGAGGGGCTGATCCATGGGCGACCCGCTCCCCCTGGAAACCATCACGACGAAGGTCGGCAAGTCGTGGTTCTCACTCCCCAACCCATACGCCAACCAGGCCCCCATGCTGGGCCGCCCCGCCAACTGCGCACCGGTCTGAAAGAAGGTCACCGCCGGGTCATGGTTGATGGCCTCGGTATGCATGGTCTTGATGAAACACAGCTGATCGGCCATCTTGGCCGTGTGGGGGAGCAGTTCACTGATCCAGGCACCCTGGCTGCCATATTGCGCAAACCGGTACGGCGTGGGGACGATGGGCAAACTGGTTTGCGTCGCCGACATCCCGGTCAATCGCTGTCCTTGCCGCACGGAATCGGGCAACTCCGTACCGCGCAGATTCCGCAAGCCGGGCTTGTAGTCGAATAGGTCCAATTGCGACGGGGCCCCCGACTGAAACAGATAGATCACCCGTTTGGCCCGTGGGCGATGGTGGGGGAGTCCGACGAGTGGCCCATTGGCATCCGGCGTGGGCGTGTTGATCGCCGCGCCCCGCGCCGATGCGTCCAACGATGCGAAGGCCGCGGCGCCCAAGCCAAGCTGTCCGAGAAAATGCCGCCTTGTCACATCCTGAATCGTCGTCTTCAGAGGGTGGGGTGCTGATGTTGACATGGCTGTTTTACCTGGCTTGGCTCGCGGAATTGTCGTTGGTCATCCCCGGACGATCACTTCATCCAGATTCAACAAGACACTGGCCATGATCGTATAGGCCGCCCATGGTGCAGGATCCCCCTCGGCCGAGGCGGAATCGACTGCCGATTGCGATCCCGATGCTCCCGATAACAACTGAGCGGCCGCAGCCAAGTCCTTTTGGTACGCCTGAAGATTCTTATCAAAGCCCCGTCGCAGGATCTGCAACTCATCTGGGCGTGGCTCGCGCGCGGTCGCCAGGCGAAAGCCGAACCGCAACCGATCGTCGGGTGTGGCTCCCCCTTCTCGCATCATTCGCCGAGCCAATTCGCGGGCCGCCTCGACAAAGGTAATGTCATTCATCAACGTCAAGGCTTGCAACGGCGTGTTGGTGCGGCTCTTGCGCACCACACAGAACTCGCGCGTCGACGCGTCGAAATTGATCATCGTGGGGGGGCCCACCGTACGTTTCCAAAAGGTGTACATGCTGCGCCGATACAGGTCCCCACCCTCGGATTGTATGTATTCTTCATAACTAGCCAAGTCCTTATACAAACCGTCCGGCTGGTAGGGTCGCACCGAGGGACCACCTAGGTGTTCGAACAAGAGACCACACATGGCTAACGACTGATCCCGCAGCACCTCCGCCGAAAGTCGAAAACGCGCACCGCGTCCCAGCCAATGGTTGTCGGGATCTCGAGCCAACGTCTCTGGAGTGAATTGCGATGACTGGCGGTAAGTATGACTCGTAACGATCGTGCGCACCAAGTTCTTGACATCCCAGCCACTGCGCACGAAGTCCATGGCCAGCCAATCCAGAAGTTCAGGATGTTTCGGCCGTTGGCCTTGCGCCCCGAAGTCCTCGGCCGTTTCGACCAATCCCATGCCAAACAAAGTCTGCCAGACACGATTCACCGTCACGCGCCCCGTCAACGGATGCGACGGCTGCACCAACCAGTGGGCAAATTGCAATCGGTTCGCAACGCGATCTTGGGAGAATTTGGGGAGGCAGGCGGGCACATCTGCCGTCACCGGCTGCCCCGGCCGATCGTATTGGCCTCGCTCCAGCAAAAACGCCTGACGTGGGGTGGGGCGATCCTGCATGACCATCACGGTGGGAAGAGATTGCGTGAATGCTTGTAACGCTCGCTCGGCATCAACGTGTCGACGCCAGGCGACTTGTAGTTTTTGGGGCGCGTGCATCGCCAAGTGACAGGCGGCCAGCTTCGCGCTCTGACTGGGCGTGCGCTCGGACGGCGCCACGCGCAGAATGTCACCGATTGGGTCGGCGCAGGCCACGACCTGGACTTCGGTCTCGCTCAGGCAACGGCCATAAATGGCGACGTCGTCGATCCGGCCGTGAAATCGGCCCGTTGGACCGTTGCCCCCCCCGATGCGAAAGGGCTCCTTCGAATCGAACGTCTGATTCAGGTAGTCGAGATGAATGCGCAAGGGGACGGCGCGACCGTCAACGTAGATGGCGATGCCCTTGGCCTGTCGACTTCCGTCGTAGGTCACCGTGATGTGGTGCCACTGATTCGCCGCCAGCGCGTCGACCGACTCGACGCGAATGGCATCGTCCAGCCACCGCTTGACCATATTCACGTGAATATGGCCGTCGCGCAATACGACACAGTAGCCGGGATCCTCAATGACGTCCGACATGCGGGATACGATGGTCCCGCCAACCGGTGGAGTCGCCGCGTTTTCTGCCACTGGATAGACCCATGCCGCCAGGGAGAACTTATCGAAATAGCCAAATCGGCCCACATCACCGGCATCGACGAAGCGCTTACCATCCAGATCCACTGCTTGGCCATGACGTCCCGATGCATGCTGGGCAGCCCCCTCGCGAAAGGTCGCGGACGGGTCGGCATTGGCGTTGATCTGGAATTCAAATAGCTGCTGCCTGCCATCAGTCACCGACCAGTCGGCCGCAATCTTGGGATCGGCAGCCGCTTCCCACTGTTGTTGTTGTTCGCCGCGTGCCGATTGACACTGATCCCAGTCGGCTACTGCGGCAGCCAATTCCTCGCGGAGCATCTTTTCCCGCCGCTGCTGTGCGGGGGTGGGAGCTGAAATGAAGGGGGGCGAATTCCCGTCTTTGAGCGCCCGACCGTGCTCATCCACGCTGTTAAAATAACCGTACAACTGATAGAACTCTCGCTGACTCACGGGGTCATATTTGTGGTCGTGGCAGCGGGCGCAGCCGATCGTCAGTCCCAACCAGACCGTGCTGGTGGTCTCCACCCGGTCCACCACGTATTCCACCTCGTACTCCTCCGGGACAATCCCTCCTTCGGAATTACCGCGATGGTTGCGATTGAAGCCTGTGGCAATTCGCTGAGACAAACTGGGTTGGGGTAATAAATCGCCGGCCAATTGTTCAATGGTGAATTGATCGAAGGGGAGATTGCGATTGAACGCATCAATCACCCAATCTCGCCAGCGCCACATATCGCGCGGGCCATCCGTTTGGTATCCATTCGTATCCGCGTAGCGAGCCGCATCAAGCCAGGGCAATGCCATTCGCTCACCAAAGCGAGGTGAGGCCATCAATCGCTCGACGAGACGCTCGTATGCGTCGGCCGAGTCGTCCTCAACGAACGCCGCTGCCTCCCCTAGCGTCGGGGGCAGGCCGGTCAGGTCCAAGGTCAGTCGGCGGACCAAGGTCGCGCGGTCGGCTTCTGGCGCGACGGCCAGCCCCTGTTGGGCCAATCGCGATTGCACCCAGACATCTATGGGGTGGCGCGCGGCATGTTGAGGTTCCAATTTGGGGAGCGGCCGCGATTTCGGTGGCACAAAGGACCAATGATCCTGCCACGGAGCACCCTGCTGAATCCAACGGGCAATCAGCTGACGTTGTTCCTCGGTTAAGGTGAGGCCCGAATCGACCGGTGGCATGCGTTCGGACTCATCGGCCGTCACGAGTCGCTGATACAGGGGGCTCTTGTCAGGATCGACGGCGTGTTCCGCGACGGAGCCCCCCAAGGCGGCCAGTGCGCCCTCGTGCGTGTCCAGACGCAGGTCGGCCTTGCGCTGTTTTTCATCGGGGCCGTGACACTGATAACACTTATCAGAAAGGATGGGACGTATCTGGGAATCGAAGTCCACCGGAGCGTCAACTGAGGAGTCCGCAGCCCCCGCAGCCGCCACGAACGCCAACGCCAGCAGGATGGCCAGCAGGATGAACCGTCCCTCCGACCGGCGCCTTGCAAGGCACCCGGCCAGGAAAAGGAGGAAACGGACTGGAGCATGCGGTCGCATGGAGAAAGGACCCCGCAAAATGCCGAACGCCGGCTGGCGACAAGCTTCGGAAAAACAGCCCCAAGGCGGGCTTGCGCGTGTATTCCAGCCTAGCACGCGCGATGCCCCCATGTCAATTTGACGGCTCGATTCCCGGGGGCTGGGGGCCTCCTCGCGGCTCTTGCTCGGAAACCGCCGACGGGAAACGGCCAAGACGCGAAGAACGCGAAGAACAGGCCCAGGAGACGACCCCATGCCATCAGGCGCTGACCCGCAATCGATGATCGGTCGAGTCCAGTCGCCCGTCCCGCAACTCGTAGACGGCATCCGCCAGCTCGAGCAAGGCCTCGCGATGGGTGATGATGATGATTGTGCAGGTGCGTTTGAGTTCCGCCAGCGATTGCCGGATCTGTAGTTCACTGGCCATATCAATCTGGCTGGTCGATTCGTCCAGCACCAGAATCTCTGGCGCTCGCAAGATGGCTCGCGCCATGGCCAGTCGTTGTCGCTGACCACCGCTGAGTCGCAAGCCTCCTTGCCCGATCACCGTATCGTAACCCGAATCCAACGAGCGGGTGATGAATTCGTGAGCGTGCGCTGCCTTGGCCGCTTCGATGGCCTCCGCTACCGACTTGTCGGGGCTGCCATAACGAATGTTCTCCATCACCGTGCGATTGAACAACTCCGTGTGCTGGCTGACCAACGCGATGCGTTTGCGAATGGAGGCGAGCGACATGGAGCGGTAATCGACGCCATCGAGCAACAGACTGCCGCTGACGGGATCGTAGAAGCGTCCGAACAACTGAACCAAGGTCGATTTACCACAACCGTTGGGACCCAGGATGGCCACGGTATCACCAAACGGTATGGTGAGATTGATGTCATGCAGCACGGGGCTGCCGGCGTGGTAAGCGAACGATACGTTCCGGGCTTCCAGTACCGAAAAGGGGCGCTTCACGTCCACGGGATGCTCCACTTCCACCAGCACCGGTGGATGATCCAACATGCCATAGAGGCTATTGGCGGCGATGGACCCACCATGGATCGACGCAAAGACTCCCGACATTTTTCGGAGCGGATCGCTGGCGGCCACCAGCATGGCAAAGAAAATCATTAAAGTCGAAGCGGTCATCGGCTCATCGCAGATGCGCACGGAGTAGATATGCGTCTGTTGATTCACGATGAGATAGGCCCCAGCACAAACGGCAGTGGCAATCATGCCAACACCGACAATTTCTGTGAACGGCTTGCTGATACCCGTATAAAAAACCATCTTCATGCCATACCGCTGCATCTCCCGCGTGCAGGTGGCAAATCGCTGCCGCTCCTCGGCCTCCATGCTGTAGGCTTGCACGGTGAAAATATTCCCCAGTGCCTCGAGCAACACTTCGTGAAATCCTGCGATGCGACCAACCATCGAACGGGCTAGTCTCTTGACTCGTCGGTTGACCCAGTAGACGATTCCCAGCAGCAATGGCGCAAGCACGAGACTCAAAAAGAGCAACCGCCAGCAGACGAAGGCCGCGCCAATCAGGCAGGCTCCGACCCGTAATGGTTCGCGAATGGCGGTCCCAAAGAAGGCCATCAATCCAGTCGACAGCATCTCGCAACTGTGCGTGATCGAGGCCAACAATCCGCTGGTGCCATACGCCTGATGCGTGCGCCGGTCGTAGCCCAGCGCCTGATCAAAGATGCGCGTGCGAAATGCCCGCACAATCGTCGTGGTCACGTGCCCCACCAAAAGTTCACTCGCCAGCATCAAAAGATGCTTGACGAGCGTGCTCACGACCAGGACGCCCATAATGACGCAAATGGTGCGAAAGGGATCGTCTGGCAGGAGTCGTTCGGCCCACGACAGCTTCCAACGCTGCCAGGAAAGATGGCGCTCAGCGCGGTCGATCTGCTTCTGCGCCGACTTCTCGCGGGCCCCTAGGATTTCCCGGCGAGGCACGTCGACAACTGCGGACAATTCGGCTCTCAGTTTCCGCTGCTGCTCTTGGAGCTCCGTGACGTGTAGCCGCGCAGCCGCCACTTTCTCCGTCCATTGCCGCTGAGTGGAATTGCCATTCAGAGTCATCTCAATGACCGGATACATGGCCCCGATATTGGCCGTCCACAGCGTCGCCACTCCCACGGAGCACAACGTCGCCACCAATAGAAGCGGCCA
>SXHS01000016.1 GCA_005773145.1 Planctomycetaceae bacterium
CAAGGCACTAGTGGTCGCTGAGAAAGGTACTCTGTCAGAGGATGTGGCCTAGGTCAAGAAGAAAACGTGGACTGAGAATACGGTCTGCGAGATCAGCTCAAAATCACCGATGGCTGACAGGATACCTTCCCCGCGTTACGATTTTACCAAGCACTACGTTAGAATTCGGCTCTTGAGTCGGTTGAGCAATTCAATGGCGGCGCCGATGTCGGACTTTTGCCGCTCGGGCTCGGCGGCGATTTCCCGTTCAATGGTGAGCGGGCCTTGGTAGCCGATCTCGTGGAGCGTGCGCAGAAAATTCTCGAAGCCGACATCCCCTTCTCCCAACGGCGTTTCACGCCCCCATTCCACTCCCGGACGGGCTGCCCATGTGCCGTCCTTGCAATGCACGCTCCGCACATGGGGGCCGACCTTGCGGAGTGCTTCGATCGGGTTCCCCGTGCCGTAGAGAATCATATTGGCCGGGTCGAAATTAACGAATAGATTGTCACGCTGGGTCCGCTGTAGAAAGTCGAGCAGTTCGTCGGCCGTTTCTTGTCCGGTTTCGAGATGCAGTCGCTGTTGGTTCGCGGCGCAGTGGTCGCAGACCCGCCGGGTCACATCGACCACCTCTTCAAAAGATTTACGGTCGGTCGATCGATGGGGGATGAACCCCAAATGAAGGGCCACCACGTCACACCCCAGCCGACGGGCGAAGTCGGCGATTTCCAGCATCTCCCGCGTGCGCTCCGCACGAGATTCTCGCGGGACCAGGCCCACCGTGCGCTGCGTGGTCGGTATGTCAGCGTAGCTCTCGCCGTCAAATCCGCCGAAAACGGCTGTCAGGCGAATGCCCAATCGGTCGAGTTTCTGCAGGAATTGATCGGCGTGCGCCGCGGTCCGCGTGTTGGGAGCCGGCGCGTGCAGGTGGATCGTGGGCACCTTCAATCCATGAGCCACGTCCAGCTGGACGCCGAGTCCGGCGTCAATGCTGGCGAATACACCAATCGGCCATGGATCCATGCTCAACTCCTACGCCAATCTCAATTTGCAAATTGCAGATCTCAGATTTCAGATTTAAAATTTAAAATGATCGCGGGGCTGCTTATCGTGCTCCAAGCGGGGACTGGGATTCTCGCACTGAAGCGATTCCTAACTAGCCGCATCCAGTTTTGTTCGCTCGTCACTGATATTGCTACCGTCGGGCGTGGCATCGTGGTTCATATCGAACCATTCGGCTTGGAACGGCAGGTAACCACCGACGTTTTTTTGTGCGTTGCTCATGGCAACCCGCGCGGTGGTGGCGATGACGGCATCGCCAATCGCGACTTCAGGGTGGCACTTGGGGCGATTCTCCGGGGCCTGGTTGCGGATGCACCAAGCCCAGTGCTCCAACTGCTCGCGGTAGCCGCGGCTGACAGGTTTGCCCTCGGCTGCCTTGGCCAACGGGCCACCGTCACCGCTGGCCTGCGTGTCCAACGTGGGGCCACCTCCATCTTGACGCACGCCCACACGGGTCGAGACCGAGGAATCCTTGTAGAGCATCGTCTCGAGTTCCCGTTCCAGGACCAAAGTCCCGCGTGTTCCCATCACCACTTCACCGTAGCCGCCGAAGCCGTTGCCATTGATGGAGGAGTAGGTCACAACGATTTTTTTGTTCTCGTCCTGATCAAACGATGGCACGCCGATCTTGGGATCGGGATAGACACTGGCCGGATCGTAATAGCCGACGGGAAATTTGGGATCGTAGCCCGGCCCGGGAAACTCGAACGTGCAGTACACATGATCAAACGAATCGCGATCCAAGGGGAACGTATGCCGTCCCCCTACCGCGTGGACGGTCAGGGGATGCACGTGCTTGCCATCCGCGCGCAGCGCGTTGATGAAGATCGTAGCCGCGTCCAGTTGATGGCTGCCGAGTTCCGCCATCAAGCCGCCTCCGGTACGCTCCCAGAGCCGCCAGCGCACCAGTTCTTCCATCGCGGTTCGCAGACGGCCATTGGGCAAGGTGCGTTCTTCGTAGCCGAACTGGTCCGCGGCAATGCGCCGGTCGTCGTTCCAGGCCTTCCACTGGGCGATTTTTTTCTGCAGCAGTTCGCGCGCGACGGGACTCGTGGATGATTTGAGGTCTTTCTCAAGCTCCTTGAGTTGGCTTGAGATGGGATCCAAGGTGCGTTCCTTGCCGCTAAGATCCGTCCCTTTTTCGCCACCCGGAATGGGGAGCGCCCAGCTATCGCGTCCGGGGAGGTTACCGCGATGCCATTGAGCTCGAATGTAGTGAACTTCGCCCAGGACGCCCCATCGCAATAGATTCACCGCATTGTCGTACAAGACGTTGTAGTGTCGCTGGTGACCGGTTGCCAGGTAAAGATTCTTTTCCGTGGCCACGCGCCCCATCAACTTGCATTGGGCGATATTGTGCGCCATCAGTTTTTCGGTGAGCACATGCTTGCCGTGCTTCATGGCCAAAATGGCGGCGGGTGCATGCAGGTGGAGTGGGAGGGCGATCACAACCGCTTCGATCTGGTCATCCGCCAAGAGCTCTTCATAGCGTTCGTACACTTTGACGTGGGTGCGGGCCTCGTCCTCCGTCTTCCAGCCGTAGACTTTCATCAATCCGGGGCGCGCGGCAATCGCCGCCTCGCTTGCCCAATCTCCGTGAAAGGCCCGATGAATGCTGGAGGGGCGGATGTCGGAAATGGCTACAACTTGCAGGTAGTTGGGATTCATGGCCCCCAGCAGCACATTCCCCTCGTCGCCGGTGCCGATGACGCCCACTCGGACGGGATTGTCCACACGGCCATAGCCGAAGTACATTGCGCCGAGCGTGGCGGTCGAGGCCACCCCAGCACCAATAACTTCCTTGAAGAAGTCACGCCGGGAGACCTCCAAGGCGTCGTAGTAGTTGTCGCGACCGATGGTTTTTTCTTCAGGTGATAGATTCATACGCCCTCAGTCATGCTGACTTTTTTTTCCAAAGCCGAGCTAGAAAGAAATCCAACCCGGCGAACATGCCGGCACCGGTGGCCGCCAACAAGAGGGCGGCCACGAACTCCACCAATTGGTAGTGCATGAAACCCACTTCCGCCCCCGGCACCCAAGGAGGCTGGGTCACCAAGACGGACAACAAGAACAAGGCCGCGGCGATGGCAGCCGGACGCGTGAACAGCCCGAGCATAAGACAGGCACCTGCCACGATATGCCAGATCGAAACCAGGCGATCGGTGCCGCTGATATCGGCCGGATCGGGCAGGTAAGGCAGGTCACGTTTACGCTGCGACTCATTTCCCACCGCGTGCAAATCTTGTTGATACTGACGATGGGCTACGTCCAGCGCCTTGAACCAGGGCTGGGGTGTGGTCCGCAATTCGGCTTCCTTTTCCAGCATCCATTTCCAGCGATGTTCCACATCGCGGTATGTGGAGTCCTGCCGCGCGGCCCGCAAACGGTCGCACTCCTTGAAATACTGGTCGATGTCCTCGCCGAAAATGTTGACGAAATTTTCCAGTTGGGACTCGCTCCGTTGACGCACCTGCTCCGCCTGCTTCCGCTGGGCGTCGTCCCAACCGTAGTGCTCGGCCGCGCGCTGCCAGTATTCCTGCCACCGAGTCTTGATGGCATCGGCGTCCAATCGTTCACGCCCCTCGGCATCGCGCACCATTCCCTGATATAACGGTGCCAACGGCCCCTTTGCTTGGGACAGAAAATATCGGGATGTGAAGCTGGGGCTCGTTGCCTTGTTGATGCCTTCGGCCAAAAAGTGCCAGCCGATGCTCAACCGCAACGCAACCAGGGCCCAAATAGCGGCCTGGCCCCAGGGATGGCTTGATTGTTTCAGAAATCATCTCCTGACCAGAGTGCACAGTGCTTAGGGTGCTTAGCGCTTAGGGTGCTTAGCCTAAGGTACCTAGTCTATGAGGGGAGGGAATGGCTTGCCGCCCCACCTTCTCTTCTATTATGGTGACCCAATGGCCCGACGCCAACCACCCTGACACCCCCCCGAGAGAGCCCCGCGAACGGGGTCAGAATCGGGGTTAGAAACGAGCCGAAGATGCGTATCGTTTTGTGCTTTCCAGTCGAATCCCGCCACATCGAGCAGATCAAGCGAGTCGCTCCCCAGGCCGAGGTGGTCAACGCCGGTGACGCGACGATTGCCGACGAGATCATGACGGCCGATGTTTTTTGCGGCCACAATCGGGTTCCCGTGCCGTGGCATGCGGTGCCGGCCCAAGGACGGTTGCGCTGGATCCAGTCTTCTGCGGCGGGTCTGGATCACTTTCTGGTTCCCGAGGTCATCGAGAGCCCCATTGTGGTGACGAGTGGGTCGGGATTGTTTGCCAATCAAGTGGCGGAGCAAACGTTCGCGCTGTTGCTGGGCTTGCTGCGGGGCATTCCAGAATTTTACCGGGCACAGCAGCGCAAGGAGTTCGTGCGCAAGCCGACCGGCGATCTACACGGCAAGACGGTTGGCATCGTAGGATTTGGCGGCAACGGTCGACGCCTGGCGGAAATTCTGGCCGCCTTTGGCGTGCGCGTTTTGGCGACGGACATGTTTCCCTTCAACAAGCCCGACTATGTTGAGGCCCTCTGGCACCACGACCGTTTGCACGACCTGTTGTTACAGTCGCAGATCCTGATTCTCTGTGTGCCGCTCAACGATAATACGCGGGGGATGATTGGAGCAGAGCAATTGTCGCAACTGCCACCGGGAGCCATTTTAGTCAACGTGGCGCGAGGCCCCGTGGTGGTGGAAGCGGATCTTGTTCAGGCGCTCGAGTCGGGGCAATTAGGGGGCGCGGGATTGGATGTGACGGAAATCGAGCCGCTCCCTGTGACCAGCCGTTTGTGGGATCACCCTCGCGTCCTCATTACGCCGCATGTGGGTGCGCAATCGGCCTATCGGATCGACACGGTCACCGATTTTTTCTGCAAGAATCTCCAACGTTTTTTGACCGATCAGCCGCTAAAGAATTGGGTGAATAAGCGGCTGGGATTTCCCGTGAGATTTGAGATTTGAGATTTGAGATTATAACAGAAAACGGCTGATTGGCATCGTTTCCTCTTGTTGGTGCCCTAGAAACGCGATCAACGGTTGCCGGCGGTCAAGGTTCGGCGTCTTGGATGGCCCCGCCAAGGGCCCGAGTGGCGGGATTCGACTGGACTTGCGCGCCAACTCCGGCTTAAGATGGGGCGGGGGTCAATTTCATGTCAAACTATGATGGGCAAACCACGCAGCTCAGCTTAACGCTGCCCGATCCGCACCGCACGCGGTCTCTTGAGGAAGGGAGCCGTTTGCCGGCGACCAACGAGTTGGTCGTGCGCTATCAGGAGATCCTCGCTGAACAGCGGCTGAGTTGGACGGCACATCATCATCTGGGGCGTGTCTTGGGGCAGGGGGGGCAGGGGGTTGTCTATCTGAGTGAGCGCCGTGGAGCTGACGGGTTCACCTTGCCAATTGCGGTGAAGATTTTTTCACCGGAACGCTTTCAGAGTCTGTCCGAGTACGACACAACCATGTTGCGCATCGCGAGGGTTGCAGCATTGGTCGCGCAGATTCAGCAGGACAATCTGCTGGATGTGCATGATTTCGCGGACCGCAATCGTGTACGGATGATGTTCATGGAGTGGATTGATGGCTTCGACCTAAGTCGATTGGCGGCCAATCATTTGCTGACCACGGTGCGTGCCCGCGTAAGCGCCAAGCGTTGGGAGTACATCAATCGAGTGATCGTCACGCAGGGGCCCGTGCATGCACGCATGAAGCCAGGCGTGGCGGTGGCCGTTGTGCGTGATTGTCTAGCCGCGCTGGCCGCGCTGCACCGCCAGGGGATTGTGCACGGTGACATCAAGCCGGCGAACATCATGCTCAAGCGTACCGGCAACGTCAAAATCGTCGATATCGGATCCGCATTCGAAATCGCGGATCCCCCCACGCAGCGGACCTGCACGCCGCGTTACGCGGCACCGGAGATCCTCGACGGAGCGCCTTGCACGCCTGGCAGTGATTTGGCCAGTCTCGGATATGTCCTGGTCGAATTGCTCTCCGGCCGGCCCGTGTTCGCCGGACCGGAGAACTGGAAAGATCTTCTCCACGCCAAACGGACTTTCCTGCAGAAGCTTCCCAGCCTCTTGCCGGCTGAAGTGGCTTGCAGCGAGTTGCTGGTGGCGTTCTGCCGTCGCCTCGTCAACCCCGACCCGACCTTACGCTTCCCCAATGCCGAGGCGGCCGATTTGGTGCAAGAGGGAGCGGCCGCCTTCCACCGCCAATTGGTCAAAGGGGACTTGTCCAGCGAATACGACAGCGAGATCCGCATGTGGCTCCAAGAACTGTATGAGATCGAGGAGCAACGCTGGCAGCCCCCGGGCGGTCCCCCCCAGTGACGAATCTGCCTCATCACGCCTTCCATCTCAAACCGCGCGCCGATGCCGTCGGCCAAAGGGTGTGGGGGCGACTCTTTCGCACCTTTGGCCTAAGATAGCGACGATTGAGCCGCGTTATGCCATCGGCAGCGTCAAGGTAACTCGCATTGAACATTGTCCACCTGCTCGCCTCGCCATTCTTAGGGGGTCCGGAGCACCAAGTGCTGGGACTGTGCCAGAGCCTCCCAACAAGCGATCGGTCGAAATTGTTGTCGTTTGGCGAAGGGGGGCGAGCCCGCCCGCTTCTGGAGCGCGCGCGTGAACTCGGATTTGACGCCGTGGAGCTGCGGGAGAATTGGCCCCACCTGCGACGCGCAGCGCATGAGGTTGCCGAACACCTGCGAGCTTTCCGCGCCGATGTGCTCTGTACGAGCGGCTACAAGCCCGATGTTGTGGGATGGTGGGCCAGTCGTCTGACTGGCGTACCCGCAGTCGCTATCGCTCACGGCTGGACGGGAGCCACATGGAAGGTGCGGCTGAACGAGCGGCTGGATCGTTGGGCCATGCGGCGTATGGCAGCCGTAGTGAGCGTATCGCACGCGCAGGCGGTTAAAGTCGCACGAGCGGGCGTGCCTGCTGATCGAAATGTGACCATTCATAATAGTGTCGATCCCCATCGACTCGCCGCACGGAACCACGAGGCGCGTGAGACGCTCTTGCGATTCTTTCCGAAGGCCCCCGACACGATTGTCCTGGCTGGTGGCCGCCTTAGCCCCGAGAAGGGGTTTGATATTCTGATCGACGCAACCGCTCGCGTGGCACCACAGCATCCGCGGGTCGGATTCTTGGTATTCGGCGACGGCCCACTTCGCACCGCTCTGCAATCACGGATCGAGGGGCACCACCTGCAGGACCAATTTGTCTTGGGGGGCTTCCAGTCGAAACTGGATCAGCTGCTGGCCTCGGCTGACATGCTTGTCCTTTCCTCACACACGGAGGGATTGCCGGTCGTGGTCTTAGAAGCCATGGCCGCGGGTCTGCCGATTGTCGCAACCCGTGTGGGGGGCATTCCGGAGGTCATCGAGGACGACGTTCACGGGCGGCTGGTGAATCCCGGTGACGCCGTTGATCTGGCAGCCGGCTTGCAAAAAATGCTCAGCTCGCCGGAGGCAAGTCAGCGTCTGGGATGCGCCGCCCGCACTCGGGCCCAGGGCCATTTCACCTTTGCCCAGCAGAGCCGGAAATATCGGGATCTCTTTACCCGCGTAACCGGCAAGGCAGAGTAGTCGTCCGGATCGCGCAAACTATTACTGTGATGCGGCTTGCGGTGCGGGGAGCTGGCTGATTCCGCAGCGTTTCGGCATTGCCATCAGATCCTGGAGTCGGGTATCCTGGAGGTTTATCCCGACACGACCCCAACTAGCCACCGAACATGACAACGAACACGACTACGTTCTTCTCACGCCGCGCCCTGTTGATTCTGGTGGTCATCTTCTTTTTCATTCCCTTTGCCCTGCGTGGCGCGCGTCTGGCCGTTCAGGGGATGAAGAACGACGTCAAGGACTGGCTGCCCAAGGATTTTCCAGAGACGGCGGAACTCGATTGGTTTCGACAGCACTTCCTCGGCGAACAGTTTGTGGTGGTCAGTTGGGAGGGCTGTCACGGCGACGAGGCCGACGACCGCTACAAGCTGTTTATGGCCAAGTTGATGCCCGAACAGCCCCCCCGGGTGCCCGCCGATCCACGTGCGCCAGCCGATGAGGAGGTGGCGACCGCCACCTTGGAGCCAACCGCCGATGGCGCTCGGGCCGCCGTGATCAACCTGGACCGCAAGGATTTTATTGGCGACCGCTTGGGGCTTTATACAACCGCGCGCGACTACTTGGACTGGGGAGGACGCCAGGAAAAATGGCTCAAAGGCAATGATGGGACGCGGACCCACTGGTACTACCTGACGCCTGAGGGCAAACTGTTTCGCTGGACGGGCGTGGATTCCCCCTTGGCCGCGCTCTGGCATGGCGTGGCCCAGCGGTTTGGCCAAGAATTGACGGGCGAGTTGATCAAGACCTTCGACCCCGTTGAGGGGGGCTGGTTCTACGAAAATCCTCGTCGCCTACGCGCTCAGTTATTCAAGAGCGTCACGTCCGGGCCGATGGTCCTGGCCAACCTAACCCGTGAACACACTGGGGTTTTGCGAGATGACGGCCACGAGGCGATGCGCCGCCTATCGGGCATCATGTATGGCCCAGACGAGCGTCAGACCTGCATGATTCTGACTCTGTCGGATGCGGCCAAGCGTGACCTGCATCAGGTCGTCGGTCGTGGCATGCTGGGGCGACCCTTGGGCCGACTGTACGAGATTGGTGGCGAGATCAACATCCGCTCCGAGATGTTGCGGCTGGGTGGTCCCCCCGTCGACAATGTGGCCATCGACGAAGAGGGGACGATCACTCTCGTACGGCTCGTGGGCTACAGCGCCATACTGGGCCTGGTACTCAGCATGATCTGCTTCCGCAGCATTCTGGCCACGATCATGGTCTTGTTTGTCGGCGCTCTCAGCGCGATCTTGAGCCTGGCCAGTGTGTATTGGCTGGGGAGCTCGGTCGATGCGATCTTGATGTCCATGCCGTCACTCGTGTATGTGCTGGGTCTGTCGGGGGCTGCGCATATCATGAACTATTACTACTCGGCCGTCGATGATATTGGCCATGCCGGAGCTCCAGAACGGGCCATCGCACATTCGTGGACGCCGGCCTTATTGTGCAATATCACCACGGCCATCGGCTTGGGGTCGTTGTACACGAGTGAGTTAATCCCGATTCGCAAGTTTGGTCTCTTCTCTGCGCTCGGAGTGATGGCCACGCTGATCATTCTCTTCACCTACTTGCCCGCGTCGCTGCAGCTCTGGCCGCAGTCTCGACGTGCTAAGTCCTCACCGCGCACGGATGTCTCATGGATGGACCGGGTGATGGGGCAGTTTTGGGAATGGCTCGGTGGTTTCTGCATCAAACATCACTGGGGCGTGGCGATCGGCTGCATGCTGGTGATTGGCGGCTTCGGCTACGGCGTCACGCGGGTGCAGACATCGGTGAACATGTTGAAGATGTTTCATAGTGAAGCCAAAATCATTCAGGACTACACCTGGCTAGAGACGCATTTGGGCCGGTTGATGCCGATGGAGGTGGTACTCAAGGTGCCCCCGCACATGCATCGGGATGAGCCGGTTTCCGCAGCGAACACGGCGCCGAAATCCGATGTCGCTCCGGATTATTACGGTCTTTCCTTCCTCGAACGCATGGAGATGGTGGACCGAGTTCAAAAGGTGGTCGAGTCGGAGTTCGGTCCGTATGGGCTGGACGTGATGGGACGCACGATGAGTGCTGCCACCTTCGCGCCCGAGATGCCGGCCAAAAAGGGTGGTACTCCGGAGTATACACACCGCATGGGTTTCAGCAGTGGGTTGTTGGCCCATCGTGACGACTTTCTAAATTCGGACTACCTGCGCGTCGACGAGGCCGATGGTAGTGAATTGTGGCGGATCAGTCTCCGCATTGCTGCCACAAAAGGGGTGGATTATGGAGGCTTCGTCAACGAGTTGAAGACGGCTATCGAGCCCGTGATGGCCGCCTACCAGAAACGCGCTGCCATCTTGCGACAAGTGGTGGAATCTCGCGAGGGTAAGCAACCCGCAGGCGCGCGCATCCTGCTCTTGGGGCTGCCGCAAGAAGCCTTGAGGGATCCGATCGAACTGGCCGCCGCAGCAGCGGAACTAAAGGCCGCGGAACATCGGGTCGCTACTGAATCGGCGGCTGGTGATGAGGGGGACCCAGAGGCCGATTCCAAGGATACCCTGGCGATGCCTCTGCATGCACCCGACTCGCCGGCGCCCGAGGAGACCGTGATGACCACGCGGGAGGCCGTCGCCTCGGTGAACCAGACCAAGATCTTCGGTCGCACGCTCTATGATTTGCTGCTCACCGCCCGCATGAGAGTAAAGGCCCATGGGCCCAGTCAGGCGCCCCCCGCAGGGGATTGGGCCAAGTATTTGAAAAAGTTCGATTGCGTGGTCATCGTGTCCGATTCGGCCTGTGATCCGCAGCTGGCGCAGGCGCACGCACCCCTATTTGTGGACGTTCGCGATCATGTGATCCAACCCGAGCAAGTTCAGCCGGGTGCGTTTCGTCCGGTCGTGGCGGCAGCAGCAGGCACACAGCCTGCGGCCGCTGTTTACACGGGTTTGGTGCCGATTGTTTACAAGGCTCAACGTACGTTGCTGGTGAGCCTGATTGAAAGCACTTTTTGGTCGTTCCTGACCATCACGCCCTTGATGATTCTCATCTCGCGCAATATTGCGGGGGGCTTGCTCTCGATGTTGCCCAATGTCCTACCTGTCTTGATGGTGTTTGGCGGTATGGGGTGGTTCAACATTGATGTGGATGTCGGCTCGATGATGACGGCGAGCATCGCGCTCGGTGTGGCGGTCGATGATACGATCCACTATCTGACGTGGTTTCGCCACGAGTTGGACCGGCTCAAGTGCCGCAAGGCGGCCATCTTGGCGACTTATCGCCATTGTGCGACCCCCACGTTTCAAGCCGCTATCATCAGCGGCCTGGGACTTTCGGTTTTTGCTCTGAGTACATTCACGCCGACTCAGCGTTTTGGCTGCTTGATGCTCGTCATCCTTTGGTTGGGCATGGTGGCGGAGCTTGTCTTCTTCCCCGCCCTGCTGGCTGGTCCACTCGGCGCGGTGTTTCGTCCGCGCGGGGGGCATGACAAGGATCAGCCAGAAGCGGGAGCCCCGATTGGCGACGAGTCCTTGCCGACGAGCCAGCCGGACGGAGGCCCGGCCATCAGCGGCTCGGCCGTTCCGCAACCGGCTTCCTTCCGGATTGTGGGGCATGCGCCGCAGCGTCCGCGTCACGCCCCCTGATCAGGTGCCCCCCGATCAGGTGCTGGCTGCGATGATGGGCGGTGATGATGATTAGCCTGGATGATTAGCCTAGACGTTCAATTGCCCCAAACATCGGCCGCGGCGGTAGCGGGCGGCCAGGAGCCCCAAGGACAGCAGGGCGAGGGAACTCGGCTCGGGAACGACAATGCCGTTGTAAAGTCGCAAGAAGGCGATGCGCCCGTCTGCATATTCTTGATTCGGTCCGAAGTGGTTGTCGACAAATAAATGCAACAGTCGTCCCGGATTGTTGGCGTTGTCGAGATTGAGCTGGTCCGTATCCGAGGTCAATTCCAAGACGCCATCGAGATAGGCTTTTACTTCTCGAGTCCCGCCGACGTCAAAATTAGTGAGGAGAACATGATGAAATCCCGGCGTGTCAAATGGCGTCGACCCTGAAACGACCGGATAAACCTGCAGAACATTGTTGGGTGCC
>SXHS01000097.1 GCA_005773145.1 Planctomycetaceae bacterium
AATTCTCAATTTGCCCTGCTGGCATTGCACGAGGCGGAGCGGCGGGGTATCGAAGTACAAGACGCCACCTGGCGCCGCGCCGATCGCTATTGGAAAAATCAACAGCTGCCGAACGGTGCCTGGGGTTATCAACCTGATATGCCGGCCGGTTCGTCACAGCCCACGGGGAGCATGACGGCGGCTGGCATCGCATCGCTGATCATCACCTCGGGGCGCGTGACCACTGGCGGCGCTACCGTTGAGGGTGACCGTGTGCAGTGCTGCGGCCAGGCAGCCGACGCGGACTCCATCGCGAAAGGCCTGGTGTGGCTGGGAGAGAATTTCTCAGTCCAGCGGAATCCGGGACTGAATATCGCGCAAAACCGCAACTGGTACCTGTATTACATGTACGGCATCGAGCGTGTGGGCCGCTTGTCCGGGCATCGTTTCATCGGCGCCCATGATTGGTATCGCGAAGGGGCGGAGGTCCTATTGCGGCTGCAAGATCCGCTCACCGGTTCTTTTCCTGGGCAACATGCGGGGTCGCCGGAAAACCGCCCCGATATTGGTACCGCACTGGCCGTTTTGTTTCTGGCCAAGGGCCGGCGGCCCGTCTTAATGTCCAAGGTGCAACACTCGGCGGGGGACGATTGGCGTCATCATCGTCAGGACATAGCCCACCTCACGGGACACGTCGAGATCCAATGGAAACAGAGCTTGATTTGGCAGAGCATCGACCTGCGCGCGGCGGCCACCGAGGACCTATTGCAATCCCCCGTGTTGTTTATCAGCGGTCGCGATGCGTGGCAGCCCACGCCGCAACAGACGCAGCAACTTCAACAATACGTGCAGCAGGGCGGATTCTTATTCGTCGAGAGTTGCTGCAACGGCAAGGCGTTTGATCAACAGTTTCGCAAATGGGTAGCCACCAGCTTTCCGGATTCGGCCATGCGCCTGTTGCCACCCGAGCATCCGATTTGGTACGCGGAACAACGTGTGAATCCTGCCTACCTCCGGCCTCTTTGGGGAATGGACGCCTGTTGTCGCACCGGAATCGTCTACTGTCCGGGCGATTTGTCGTGCTATTGGGAACTCGCCGGCCCAAGACGCGACGACAAACTGCCTCCCCGGGTTCAAGAAGAGGTGGATGCGTGCCTGACCATCGGCACTAACGTGCTAGCCTACGCAACCAACCGCCAATTGAAGAACAAGTTGGAAACGGCCGAGGCCGTTCCGCAGTTGGCACAAACGCCGGACCGAACGCGAGGCGCCCTGCGGCTAGCCAAGTTGCGGCACACTGGGGGGAGTGACGACGCGCCGAGCGCGGCGCTCAATTTGCTGCGCGCCGCGCAACAGCAACTCGAACTGCGCGTGCAGCTGGAAGCCCCGCAGATCGAGGCCACCGATGAGGCTCTGGCCGACTACGCCGTATTATTCGTACACGGGCGCCGGGCCTTTGAATGGACCCCGCCCGAGCGCGAGGCCTTGGCCCGTTACCTCAACAACGGTGGCTTCATTCTGGCCGATGCCATCTGCGCCAGCAAACCGTTCGCCGAATCGTTTCGACGCGAGATGCGCGAGATCTTGCCGTCTCGCGAATGGCAACCGATTCCCGCCGAGCATCCCATCTGGTCGTCGCAATTCAGCGGTTTCGATTTGACGACGGTCACGCTGCAAGAACCGGCCACTCGATCCGACGAAGCGCAGCCCTTGCGGGTGCGACAAGTCCGCTCGCCCCCTGCTCTGGAGGCCATCGAAGTGGAGGGCCGTCTGGCGGTTGTTTTTTCCCCATACGACTTGAGCTGTGCGCTCGAGAACTCACCCTCGCTGGAATGTCGAGGCTACACACGCGAGGACGCCGCTCGTATCGGCCTGAACGCGGTGCTGTACGCCTTGCAGCAATGAGAGCACGGGTGATTGGTCTCGCGCATCCTCAGAACACAACTTCTAATCCGTCGTAACCCGCCGTAACGTGGGGATAGATGCGGCGAATGGTGTCGATGTCAAATGGAGCCTCCGGTCGAGACAGTGGATTGGCGTGGACAAGAATCAATCGACCGGCTCGAGCGGCTCGGGCCACTTGTGCCACCGGCGTAGCGCAGCTGTGTCCGGTAAGTTGGGCCAGTTGCACGCGACTGTCGGGGAAATAGCATTCGTGGATCAACACGTCGACGTCCTGGATCCGTTCGACATAGGGTGCCTGGGGGTCGGCGATCGTGTCGGTGACGTAGGCCAAGCTATGCCCTGGCCAGTCCAAGCGAAATCCCAGTGAACCACCTGGGTGGACCAGTGGAAAATAGGTTAGTTGTCCATCGTCCGGAAGACTCGTCGGGCCGTCCAGTGGCTGCCATTCACACGGCAATGGTACGGGAAACAAGGAGCGGTCCAACAGATGTTGCTGAATGTCCGTTAACTTTTGCGCGTCGCCATGGACGACCACACGCCCCACTTCCCGTTCGTGCAGGATGTCAAATAAACCCGTGAGTCCAAAGACATGGTCGAGGTGTGCATGGCTCAGGAAGATATGTAGCTCTTCCGTTTGGATGTATTCCCGCACACGGAACATGGCCGTGCCGGCGTCCAAGATAATCCCCAGCTCGGGGAGCATCATACAGGCTGTTTGACGCTCGTTGCTGGGGTGGTAACCGCCGGTTCCTAATAAGACCATGCGCATCCGATTGCCTATTTGCGTGGCCCAAAAAGATTCTTCAATTGTTTTTGCAATTCGCCCTCCAACAGATTTCGCGCCGTGCCGCCGAGAAGTTGCTGGCTAAGTTGTGCCACGGCCAGAGGATCCAGCTGAGGTCGGGTCAAAGTGCCACGCACTGGAATGCGGAGTGTTTGGCCGACCACATTGGCCAGCACGGGCCGCTTCTGCGCTAAATTTTGGTCGACCGTAATCTCGGCTACCACTTCCATCGTCTGATCCATGGCCACCCAGCCCGTCGTTTGAATGGGAATGTCCTTGATCTCCATGATCAGGCCTCGGTGATGGACACGACCATCCACGACCTCAAACTGTATTTGCTGTTGTTTCATCTTCAACCACGCCTCGTTGGGATTCAGCAGGTTGGCAGCCTGCTCGCGTCCCAGGAGGCTGGTAATCTGTTGGGCCAATCCCAGATATTGCTGAGCAATCGGCCCGGGTTCAATTTGGGCATCGTGGATCTGCAGCACGCCACCTGCCGTGAGCATTTTGGGATTACCAAGCGGAACCTGAGCTCCGGTCAGTGCCAGCGAAAAGCGACCATCGACGCGGGTGGCGTCGGCGATCATCGGAGCCATGTACTTCATCCAAACATGGCACATCTCGGGCGAGATGCGCACGTTCTGAATAATCTGTCCACCCGGCACGCGTAGAACCGACGGCTCGGGCAACCATTGCAATTCGGGCGCGACCTTCAGCCGGCCTTCGTTGACCTCGCAATCAATGGGCTGCACCACCAGTTTCCCCGCTTGATATTTCGCCGCCAATTCGCCATTGCCCAACGTGAAGCCGAATACCTGTGCCTGCTGCCAGCCCATGCCGGCTGAGGCATTCACATCGGGCGAGGTACCGGCCAAGCCCAGGGGACCGACCAACTGAAACGGTCGCTCATCCTTGCCCACGATGCGAATCTGTTGGGCCCACGTCCCGCGTAGCCGCGAAGTCAGTTGTTGCCAATCGTATTGCAGTTGGCCCTGGAGTTGGGTATCGACGCGCTGCGCCAAGTCTTGCAACGTGCCGTCCATTGTTAATCGCATACCATCCGTGCCGACTTGAAAACCCGACAAATCGAGACGCCCACTTTGATTGTCGTAGCTCGCTTTGCCGGCCAATGTGACCACCTCGTCCTGCCAAAGCGGATCCCAGGTGCCGGCCGCAGGGGCCTCAGGGCCAACGGACGTGGTCGCCAGACGATAGACGGCTAATCCAAATTTGGCGACTTTCGCTTGCGTATCAAGGATGGTTTGCGATTGATCTTGCCGAATACGGCACGACCCGACCAATTCGCCATGTGGCAACATGGACCCGGCCACCAACGGGCCAGGCGTGGTTGATTGCAACGTCTGCCAGAGACGGGCGATATCCGCTCGCACTCCCATCGTTCCGGTCGCACCCGACAGGTCGCTAGACAGAGGGAGCACGCACTTGTCGGCACGAAAGGCCAACGCGCTGCTGGCAAAAGTCGTCTGATCCAGGGCCAGTTGTCGCTGTTTGGCGTCCCAGCGCGCGACCGTGTCGACCTTGATCAGTGGCTCCCGCACTCGGAAACCGGGCCCCGACAGATCGACCTGCCGGAACTCAAAGTTGGCAGGGCCAATCTCAGTGGCCTCGTGACCAACATCGAGAGTCGCCTTGCCCTGCACCGACCCAGCCGCCTGCCAGCCTGGGAGTGGTTGGATCAAGTTCAGTCGGGCCAGCCAACGTGTCAAGTCTCCACGCAACTCACAGGCCAAGGGCCAATGGCTCGCGGTATCCTGCCATACAGCAGGCTTCAGGAGTTGAATCTTCGCCTCATCGGCATCCGAGGCCAACTCGCAGTTCGCCTGACGGACTTCGAGCTGACCTGCATCGTCCCATTGGCCTTGCAGCTGCGTTGTCAGTTCTAGGCTCCCTTCCTGCAGCCGACTGCGTTGGGGAATGGCGACCAACACTTGGCGCAGTGAGACTTGGCCTTGGGCTTGGACCTGTCGATCGGCCTGTTGACGCCAATTTCCAGTCGCCTGAATCTGGCCGCCGAACTGCGCACCTTGCAGGTCGAACAGTCCGCCGAGTTGTTCGGCCATACGGCCCAAATCACCTCGCGCGCTCAAATCGCCTGCCTGCACATTTCCCTTGGCCGTGGCCTGCAGAAAATCCGTCTCACATGCCAGCTGGTCAATGCTCCAACCGTCGTCGCTACGACGCGTATCGCACCGAATCTGCATGGGCTTCGGCCATTGCAAAGGTCGTCCACCGGCAGTACCGGTTAGCGCCGATGAAATCAATTCAGCATGCCAGCGCGGTTCGGGACCGGCTTCCCCCTGTTTCAGATTCCATTTCAACGTGCCAGTGGAGACTCGCGTCCCCTCACGAACCGCCAAAGTGTGTGGCAAATGGGCGAATAGTTGGGCTAGATCGAGTTGGCCGGACAGGACAACCTGATCATAACGTGTTGCGCCAAAGGTGTCCGCAGACCAATTGGCCGTATCAAGGGCAGCTTCAGGCAACACGGCCAAGCCGCGCGCCGTGATCTCACCCAATTCGGAGGCCACTTTCAGCGACTCCAACGTTAGCTGCGTTCCCGACAAGAGCGCGCGGGTGTTGGCTTGGATCAAAGGCAATCGGAGTTGATCCCCCTTCATGATGGCCGGCACGACGCAGATAAAATCCTGAATCTGCGCTGTTCCCGTGAGATCGGCGGACATGGCCGCGCCCTGTCCCTGCCAACTCCCCTGCATGTCGGCGTTCAGACGCCCGGAGAGTGCCGAATCCGCCACGTAGCCGCGAAGAAAGGGTTGCAAGAGTTCCAAGGGAAACCCGCGACACTCGATCGCGAGTTGATCGGCCAACGCCCCCGAATCGCCAGCGGCCGCCTCGGCCGCGGCGCCGTTCTGATTCGTGGGCCGAAGGTTCAATTGAGCCTTCAATGTCCCCGGGGGTGTCGATTCGGGAAATGTCGCCGTGATCTGTACGGCGATGGGATCGGTCAGCGACGCGGGAATTGCTGCCGATAGATTCAAGTCATCCAACACCCAACGCTGTTGGCTTTGAGGCTCAATGACGACCAACCGGCCGCCATGGATCTCAAGTCTGTACGCAATGGGTTCGCTTGCTGTCGATGTCGCGGGAAACTGCTTCAACACGGCGGCAATCGCATCCTGCAGGTTGCTGCCGCGTTCGTGCAGCGTGACTTCCAACTGCGGCTGCTCGATCCGTATGGTGCCCAAGTCGGCTGATGCGCTGATCAACGACCAGAGGGAACGGTCCGTGGCAACACGCGCGACGGATAACATAGGTTGGTTTTGCGCATCGCGACAGGACAACTTTTGAATTTCCACCGGATGGAACCACCCCAGCCTGGCCGACTCCATCTCGACACTACCGGGATAATCCGGAATCAATGATTTCAGCAGGTTCTGGCGAACTCTGGGATAGCCAATCAGGGACGGGGCGATCCAGATCAAGGCCAGCACGGCTAGGACGAGGCCCAACAGGAGCCAGCGCCAGCGATGACGGGGGCGTGCAACGAGGATCGGCTCTTCATCCCGATCCGCATCCTCATCCTCATCAGGCGAACGGCGTCTTTTGGCCATACAAGAGTGGCTCCCTGCAGTCCACAAAACGGCGCTAGGTAGGTTACAGTAGGAAACGAAACCGCGACGCCGATAGCTTCCCCGAGCGTGGCGCGCCAACGGTCCATTCCGGTTACAATAAGGTCGACTGCAGTATAGCGTTTCGAAGCAACCCTGGCACGGCTCACCCAACCGGCACGCCCAGGGGCCGGTGTTTCGGCTATCGCAGTTAACTCAGGGAGTACCGATCAACCGTGGACCGATACCCGGCCATGTTCCGCGTGCGGCAGTCTTTCGACGCTTCGCAGGTGCAGGAAATTGACCACGCGGTCTGGGAGCAAATGGACCGTCTGAAATTAGGCCGCTTCGTGCGACCGGGGCAGACGGTTGCCATCACCGCTGGTAGCCGCGGCATTGCCAATATCGCCCAGATCCTTCGCGCGGCCGTGCAGCACCTGCAGAGACTGGGAGCTTCCCCATTTCTCGTGCCGGCTATGGGGAGCCATGGTGGGGCGACGGCTGAGGGCCAACAGGAA
>SXHS01000017.1 GCA_005773145.1 Planctomycetaceae bacterium
CTTGTGGTGGACGACTCGTCGGGAAACCTCAATACCTTGTTGTGGCTGCTGGACGATGGCGAGCCTCAGACCATGACATGGCTGCGTCCGAACTCCGTGGAAGAAAGCATCCTGCATGTTGATAAGAGCGAATACATCTTTGGCATTCCCTCGAAGCGAGCCTTTGCCATCACCAAGCCGCCCAGTGGTAAAGCGCTCCCAGAGGTCGAGCGGAAGGAGTGGCCAGTACTGTGTCGTCCGTCCTACACGGCTGAGACGGCAACTCGAGCGGATAATGTGATTCGGCGCATGTTAACCGCGAATCCGGATAGCGCCCGAACCGCTCGGACTCTTCGGTCCCGGTAATCGCCCGCACATAGGAAGCGACCGCATGTTACTGGGATCATTGGCCATGTTGTTGTCCGTGACGGCAGCCAACGGCGACCATGTGGTCTCCAATGGCGTCTATCGTGAGCTCATCGAGGTGGGTGTAGTGGCCGACGGTAGTCCGTTGGGAAGACTCCCTCAGCCATTCCTGCCGGACGGCCTGGATGGCCCAAGTCAGCAGCGTTTGCTGAAGGAACTTGCCGGGCCGGACGTTCCACTCGAACGACTCATGCGGGCATCGGTTGTCGCACCTCACGTGCTGCGGATGGATCAACAGCCGGTACCGGGGCGTGGGGAGTTGGTACGTCGCGCGGATTTTTGGTACATCGCCTATGGAGACTTGCCATCCCTGGCGAGTGAGAAGTTTCTTGGTGAAATGATCTCGCTCAGCGAAGAAAATGCCGGCGGCATGGCGATCTCCGCAGCCGAACTGGCCAAGCGAAATATCACATTGAGCATGCCCCCCGGCCACGAGGGATTCGCGCACGTCACCTATCCCCTGATGAACCGCGTCGAGTTGCATCTAACGGGGCACTCGATGTGGTCGCAGTCTGCCGATTCCCTAGTCACCTCGGTCACGCTCGACCCGCGGTTCTTGGAGGATGCACAGTTCCCCAATGCCTGGCGGCCCCTCAAATTGGGCGAGAACGGTCAACCGATACCGGGAGAACCGCAGCCGTACGCAGGGAGTGGGTTTTATCTTAAGATCACGCGTCTGGCGGAGCCTACGGGAGCTCTATTCGCGGAGGGACATTTGGTTTTTGTCGAGCCACGTGGCTGGTTCGATGGCGTCAATGCCTTGGGATCTAAGTTACCCGTACTGGTGCAAGCCCAAGTCCGCAATTCGCGCCGCGCGATGCTCAAGGCATCCCCAACCGCACCGACCAAGTAGCCACGACGATTGGGCGTGGACCGCCGCGCGAAAATGCCTGCGCTGGAGAACCACGACATGGCCCGCAACGAGCAACTCATCCGCCAACATCGCTTGTTGCAGATTCTCGAGAGGTATCGGTACGGGAGGTCGTTGGAAGAACTACGCGATGAATTGGTCGAGGAGCTGGGGCTCGGTACCCTGCACGTCCGGAGCGTTCGTCGCGACCTGGAGGCCCTGCAGGCGGCCGGGATCGACGTGGCGGTTCACGACTCACCACGCGGTCGCGTGTGGAAGATTGGCCCCCGCTTTCGTGGTTCGCATACGATCACTGCCTCGTCCACGGAACTCATCGCCCTATCGTTAGGGCGTGATCTGCTATTTCCCCTGGCCGGCACTCCCTTCTGGATCGGTATTGAGTCGTTCTGGAGCAAGGTCCGCGGAAGCCTCCCCGACGCCACTTGGGAACACTACGAAAAGTACCGTCAGGTCTTGCATGTCTTGGGGATGCCGGCCAAGTCCTATGAAAAACATCAAGGTATTTTGAAGACCGTCAATCGAGCCATACTGGAACACCGGATTGTGGAAATTGAGTATCAATCACTCGGTCAAACCGAACCGATGCGTCGGTTGATCCGCCCCTATGGTATCGCGTTCTACCAGTCGAGCCTGTATATCGTGGCCGAGGTCGACCGCAGCGGAGAGAAAACGGCCGACGAGTCAACCCGCCCCATGCGACATCTCAAGCTGGACCGTTTTCGCAAGGCAACCGCCCTCGACGATTGGTTTCAACCTCGGTCGGGCTTTCAGTTGCAGCAACATCTGGCTGGAAAGCTGGGAATCTTCACGGGGGACACACCCAAGAAGTTTCGTATTCGCATTAGCGCCTACGCGGCTCCGCTGGTATTGGAGGATCCCTGGCACCCGCGACAAGAGACCCAAATGCACGCGGACGGTAGTTTGACGCTGACTGTGGATGCCGCACACGAAATGGAGATTGTGCCGCGAGTTTTGGCGCTAGGTGCCGAGGCAGAGCTGTTATCACCAGCGAGCGCCCGACAGCGACTGGCCACCATGTTGGCCGAACTAGCACAGCGCTATCAGAGCGCGGCTAAGACGCCTTAATTGAGCGGACGCACGGGCGGACAAGCCGCCTGTGGCACCCAAAGTTGATTAACCGTAACGGCGCGTCATCGCTGACCAACGGCACCTGCCATCGCCGTCGGGGAGGATTCTCACGGCGTGCCGTAACTGCTCCGGGTGCCCATATCGGTAGACATAGGCCTGTTGCGCCGTCCCGTCGGCCCGGCGACAGCTGATCGCCTCGCGAACGTACCAGTCATCCTCTTGCCCGTGATATCCCTCGATGTCATCCAGCACGCGCAAGGTTTCCGTCAGGTGTGCCGGGTCAAGATACCAGAGTTCACCGGCCACAACATCGTCACCGTCCACGAGTGCCGGATGTGGCCCGAGATCGTAAAGATAGCCTTGCACCACGGCCGGTTCACGACGTACGGGGGGATGTGGCCAAAGGGGGGCGCGACATTCGCCAGCCATCAAGGTGCCGTAAACGAAAATAGGCAAGTCGGCGATGGTTGGGGGCATGGTGTTGTCGTCAAGGAATACTGGCGGCGGCCACTGCCTGGCGACCGCTATCGATCCGCAGCGGGGCCAAATCCGCGTCGATCTCTCTCGCGAGTTGTACGATATGGTCGTGGCAGGTCAGGAACAGCACCTGCACATCTTGGGAAAACTCCACCAGCAACTGCAGGGTCAGGCGTGCTCGTTGCGAGTCAAAATTAACCAAGACATCATCCATGATGATAGGAAGCGGCTCAGCATGTTGGCAATAGTGGCGCACGTAGGCCAGCCGCATGGCCAAATAAAGCTGTTCCCGCGTGCCGCGGCTGAGCTGACCGGGAGACTTTTCCGTGCCGTCGGGCTGCCGCACAATCATCGTCCCCGCGTCATCCAGCCTTCTGCGTACCGCGACGTAACGGCCGTTCGTCAAGCGCTGGAAGAGGAGTTCCACTTGCTGCAGCAGCAGAGGCTGGTGTTCCTGCTCAAAGCGTTGAATGGCCTGTTTCAGCAAGGCGTCCGCCATCACCAGAGGGGCCCAACGCTCCACCGCATCGGCCAATCGACCGCGGCTAGTTTCCAACGCCGACTGCAATTCCAGTACGTGCTCGGACTGTTCCATTTCCAGCAGTTGGTTTCGATACAAGGCCGCACGTTTAACCGATTCTTCGTGTTCATCGGCGATTTGGGAACGTTGTTGTTCCAAGTGACTGAGTCGATCCTTCATCGCATCCGGATCCACGTCCTGCAACGCGGCATCGAACGAGTCGGCCGGTTCGTTGCCGCGCAGACCAGCCAGTCTCTGCGAGGTTTCGTCAATCTGCGTTAAGAGTTGCCGGCGGCGTTCCGCCTGCTCTAGGACCTGGTGAAACTCTTGTTCCTCCCGAACTTCCGCCAACTGCCACAACTCGGCCAACTGTTGTTGGATCTGCTCGCCCCGTCCGCGCACGGATTCCAAAAGGGGCAATAATCGTTCACGTTCCGCAGACAGTCGTTGTAAGTCGGCTGAATCATGCACGGCGATTTCCAACTGTTGGTGTAGTTGCAGGGCCAGGTCCTCGGCGAAATTGGCAGGCGTTTCCTTCGCCAACAGGTGTCGTTGCCCCAGAACCTCTTCCTCGAATCCGCGCAGCTCTTGGTCCATGTCGGCAATCCGACGTTCCCTATCGGTCAGCCGAGCGTGCTTTTCGCGCGCTTCGCTAAGTTGGCTCAGCATTTTCACGCCGAGTTCGATCGACCAGCCGTCGGGGAGCCCACACGTCGCGCGCACCGTCTGCCAACGTTGGCGATCCTCCTGCAGTTGCTGCTCGATTTCGACCACTTGCTGCTCTTCCTGCCGCAGTGTTTCGAGTCGTGCCACTCCGTGGGCCATCAGGGACTTGCGTTCTGCTTCGGCTTCGCGCAGAGCGCCCAATTGGCGATCGGCCTCCGCCCACAACGACTCACCGCGGGCAGTACTTTTTGGCAAGAGCAATTGCAATTCATCTTCGAGATCATCGCTGGCATCCTGAGCACTCCGCAGTCGCTGTGCGAGGGTCTTGTGAAGTTCCAGTTTCTCGAGCAGACGATGATGCAATCGCAACCATTCCCGCATGGCGTTGGGGGAGAGTGGTTGGATTCGACAGGGACCCCACAACTGGTGCCATTCCCGAGTGATGGCGTCCTGATGCTGCTGCGCCTCCTTAAGATGCTGTCGTGCGATCTTCGCATCGCGTTCGCCCCGTTCCAGTTGTCGAGCCAAGGTCTCCCGACGGGCAACCGTCGTGGCATGTATCTGGCGCAGATCGGCCATCTCATCGGCCTGGCGAACCGCCCGTTCGTAAGCCTCCGGAAGAGATTCCTCCGAGGCCCCAAGGTAGCGGTTGATCTCATCGTCAACCGGCTCTTGGCGGATGTACTTGCGTCGCAGCAATCGCCACGCTTGATCGCGCCGAGACCTTTGATCCAATAATCGGTCGCGATCCGGGACGTCGATCTCACGTTCGGCATCATCCAAGCTGCGTTGATGTTCCTGAAGTTCTTGCTCCAGCCGGTGGTATTGCTCTTGTCGCCGCAAGCAATCCTGCTCGGCCGCCACAAGCCGCGTCCCAAACTCGGCAACCGTGCGGTCGAGTGGCAGTGGCAAGAATTCGCTGTCGGTCACCGGCCGATTGAGCGGCGCGCTCATTTCTTGTCGAAGATGCTCGATGGTCAACTGCAATTGCTCCATCTCAGCGGCCGTTTCTCGCGCCGTTTGACGGGCTCGCGTGTAGGAATCTCGCTGCTGCAGTTGTGCGGCCAGTTGCAGTGAAGACTCTCCGACCGCCAAAGCCTCCAGTCGTTGCCGATCGATCTGATCTTCGCAGAGTAGTCGCCGGACTTGCTGCCGATGCTCCTGTAGATTTCGTTCCGCGTGCTGCTTGGCCTCCGCCAATTCCTCGATCGCGTGCCGATGTTCCAGGCTGGTTTGGAAGCGTTTCAGTTCGGCCAGGCCCCAAGTCGGCTCTAGGGCTTGCAATTGTTGCAATAGATCGGCTTGCAACTGGTTGGCTTCCTGCTGGCGCAGAGGGAGGTCACGTCGAAAACCGCGGATCTTGGCAATCTGTTGTTGCCAAGATCGGATAGCCTGCGTCTGCTGCAACAGCTCGGGACGCAGGGTGAGCCTCGTCAACTGATCGGCGATCTCCGTCAGATGTTGCTCGGACTGCCATCGCTGTTGATCGCATTCGTCTCGACGTTCCTGGAGGCGGGCCGCCCGCGTGGCGGCATCCGTGGGAATTCCAGCAGGGACACGAATATCAGCCAATTGGCGCCGGGCCTCTTCTCGTTGTTGCCAGTATGCCAACGCGTCTGCTAATCGTTGCTGTCGGCTCAATTGCGTGTGCACGGTTGCCAATTCCTCACGAAGCCGAGCTACGTCGGCATCGGCCTGCTCGCACGATTGGACCGTCTGCTGGTAGTGACTTGGCTTGACCATCGACGCGCGCAGGTCTCGGTCATGTGCTGCGATCTGCCCGAGGCAAGCGTTGATCTCCCGAGTCTTGGCCTTCGGCGCGAAGAGTTGTTCATGAGACTCGCGCAGCGCTACCTGCAAACGCTGAATATGCGCCAATCCTCCAATACCGCCGCCATAGAGAGCTTGGAGCAGAGTGGCGTTCTCCAGGCTTTTTTCAGCGGCGGATAGCTCGGATAACGAGAATCCAAAGACGTGCCGATACAGATCGGCGCTGGCGTTTCCGAGGAGTTGGGCCAAGCGGTCGGCGTCCACCACCGTGGGGCCCACTCCGTCGCCCGGAACCGCGGAGAGCAATCCCTTGACTGCGTCCTTGCGTCCTTTGCGTCGGCGGAACTCCAAGGTCTGCCCATTGGCCATTTCCAAGACGCCACAGGCCGCTATTTCACCGTCCGTCGGCCCGCCATCCAGCACGTAGGGGTTTTGCTGAGGAAAGCCAAAGAACAACTCACGAATCAGTTGGAGCAACGTGGATTTGCCAGCCTCGTTGGGGCCGTGGATTAGCTGCAAGCCACGATCCAAGGTCAACGAGGTCTGTTGAAAAATGCCAAATCGCTCAATGTCGATTTGCAGCAGCCTCATAGATCCATCTCCAGCATCTGGGTCACCAGTAATTGCTCCGCCTGACGCAGCCAGCGTTGCCATTGCTGGGGGTCCTGCAGATCAATCCCCACGGCGGACAACGCGGCGACCGCCCGTTCCTTTTGGATCAGTGGTTGGAATTCGACACCCATTTGCCGCAACTGGTGGTCGTCGTTGGCGATGGCCGCGGACATCCGCAGCAAATCGCCAAGCAGGTCTTGTTGTTGACGCAGTCGATTGATGTCCGCGACTGGTCGAGTATTCCAGACCACCTTCTCCACCCAGATGCTCTCTTCGAATTCGTTGGCGAGATTCCGAATGTCCGCCGATAGCTGTTCCGTTTGGCGCCCATCTTCCGTCAATGCCAGTTGCTCGTGCAGCCGGCAGGCTCCCGTCACAACGATGCGAGCTGCACAGAAGCAATCCTCACAGCGATCACGTGCGGACAGCAAATGGTCGCGAAGTTTTTCCAAAAACCGGTCGTCACCATCCTGTTCCTCCAGCTCGACTTCCACCGTCGCCCAGCGCAACGAGTCCGTGGCTTCAAACGTGATGGAATCCAAATGCCCATCGGTGACGGTCACGAGGGAGCATCCCTTCGATCCGGGTTCATTGATATGACGTCCCTGTGTATTGCCCGGATAGCCGATGTAGGGTGCCTCCTGAATCGTGCGGCGCGCGTGAATGTGTCCCAATGCCCAGTAGTGGTAGCCTCGTTCATTAAGCACGCGGACGGACGTGGGCGCGTAAGGATCGTGGAGCGGGTCGCCAGTGAGGCTGGTGTGCAGGACACCAATGTTGAACCAACCGTCCAGCGGCGCGGGGTAGTTGGCCGCCAAATCTTCTTGGACGGAACGATGCGCAAAGCCCTGTCCGTGCAAGGCCATCCCTGATGCCTCGTGCCGAAACGTCTGAGGTTTGCTCGTAGTGAATTCGTGAACGTTGGGTGGCCAGCGCATGGTACGTCCAATGAGACTCTCCGCATCGTGATTGCCACGCATCAGGTAAACGTCGATATTGGCCTGTTGCAAGCGACGAAACTGACTAGCCGTCCACAGCCCGGTTTGCATATCCTGCCAGTGCCCATCGAACAGGTCTCCAGCAATGATGACAAAAGCCACCTGTTTCCGAATGGCGAGATCGACGATTCGCACGAGCGCGGTGCGGGTGGCCCCCTGCAGACGATCCGCCGGCGCCCCCTCGTATCGCTGCAGGCCGCGGAGGGGACTGTCGATGTGCAGATCGGCCGCGTGGATGAATTGCACGGTCATGGCAGTCCTCGGAATCAACCGTTTCGGTCAACTCCGTGAAGATTTTCTTGACGGGGAGTCCGGAGCCTCTATATAGGGCGTCCCAGGCGGAAGCCCGCATCGTACCACACAATTCGCCATGGGGACCCACCGGTTGGTTCCTATTAGGGAGCCGAGGCAGTGGGTACCTGCTCCATGCGACGCATCTTGCGAGAGTACCAGACGTTGGGCGGCAGCTCGCCGAACGGCGGATAGGCGAATTCCGGCAAACTGTTCGTCAATGCTGGTTGGGCAGACGCATCGTACAATTCGGGCCAGAAGCCCTGTTCATCGACCTGCAGCTGCTCCAAGTCCAAGAACAGGTCGATACGATTGAGCACATAGCGAATTTGCACAGCGGCGACGCTACTCAACGACGCGGTATACGCCTGCTGAGCCTCCAGGAAATCGCGCGCGGCGATGTTGCGCACCCCCAACTGGAGCTGAAGCCGCGTGCTGACGACCCGTTCGTAAGCCAACGCGGCGCTGGCCACGGCAATCCGATACTGTTCGCGATCCAACTGCAATTGCCGCAGATCATCACGGACTTCCAACTTGATGGAGTCCTCGAGGGCCAGCAATCCGCGCAAGGCTGCTTGGTAGTTGATAAGCGTCGCCCGGTATTGATTGCGTTGTGACCGGCGGTTGAGGGGTGCGTCAAATTGAAACCCGAGACGCGTCGTACTATCGTCAAAATTGAAATCAAAGGGACGGTTCAAGTCTCGGGGGGTGCGAATGGATTGGGATGCATGCAGGTTCAGAATGCTGCGTAAGTCATCCCCCGCCAGCTTGATGGCTCGCCATGCGTCGGCCAAATCGCCCCGTTGATTCATGAGGTCGAATCGCTCCACAATGGCGGTCAGCATGGCATCGTCCACGGCCACCTGCAGGGCGGGCAGGCTGGCGTCACCGGTACTCAACGCCTGCTGGCTGATGCGCAACAAATCGGTGGTCAGCCCTAGGACTTTGTCCAGGTTCTCGCCTTCATTGGTCACCGGCACACCGGCCTTGCGGGCGATTTGATCGGTCAACCGCTCCGTATCTTGTAACAAGGTCCGCGCCGCTTCCGCCAACTCGGCAACTTGGTCCAGCGCTCGCATACTGACCGCTTCATCCAAACGCACTCGAAGGCCGTCCGCTTGTTGCTGCATCAATTCGATCTGCTCCCCCCATTTTTCCTCACCTGCAGCCGACTTTTGACGGAGAAGGGCCAGGCCCTGTGTATCGAACTCCAGCATGGCCTGCACGACGTCCATGGTGCGTTCAAACAGACGCAAAGGCGCGGGGCGTATATCCCCTTGTGCTTGTTGGAGGGCCGCGCGATTCATGGCAACAACCTGACGCGTCTCTTCGATGGTCAGCTGAGTCGACAATTCTGCCAACTCTTTGTCTGCCAATTGGTTCTGCCCCAGCTCTTCCCTGAGACGATTCAGATCCGCCAGTCGTTGCGCCAAGTCCACCGCATTGTTAAGCAGCACGCTCCGATCGGGGCGCGGGTGATTGCGTTCCAGGTTTAAGCTGTTCTGCGATCGCCTCACCCGCTCACTCGACACTGCGGTGCGGCCTCGTAGCGTCAAGTCATCGAGCTCGCCCAATTGCAAATGCACGTCCAGTTCCGGCGGGAGGCCGAGGCGAAACTTCAGAGTGTCCAGTTCTTTCTCTAAGGATACGCAACTAGCGATCAATCGACTGCGGCTTGCCAGAGCATTTTGTTCCAACTGATCGACCTGAAATCGTGGCAGGCGTCCCGTGCGATATTCCGCCTCCCCCTGATAGAAGGCGCGCCATGTGCTGAAGTAATCCTGAGTGTCGATCTCGATCCGCCGGTAGCTGAGCAACAAGCCGTAGTATTGCGAAGTCAAGTCACGGAAAAACACCTTGCGATAACGAGCGAAATCTCGGGCTGCGTAGACCACGTTTCGTTCGGCTTGCGTCAGCCGTTCGAACACCACATCCCGCTGCAGCAAGGGCTGGGTCAGTCCGAAGAACAGTTCGGAGCCAACGTCCGCAGAAAACCCATCCGGTCCGTTGAACGTCAACACCACGTCATTGGCAAACCGTGCAATGAAATCGCCACCACTGGCCAGGGTTTTCTCCATCGCCGCCGATGTATTGAACACCAGCGTGTTTTGCGTGACTCCGTCCTGGCGATCATGCGTGAACAATCCGTTCGTGCCATTGCCGAACGGCCGAAATTTGAGCATGAAGTCGTATCGTTCAAACGTCAACCTGAGAGCAGCCAGATAGAGCAGTTCCTTTTGCGTCTGGTACTCACGGCTATTCACGAGCCCCACTTGCAAAAGATCTTCCAGGGCCATGCGATCCGCATCGACTCGCTGCTCCCCAGTCGGTCCACGATCAAAACTCCGCTCATACTCCTCGCGCACCGAACCGAATTCAAACATCAAGCGGAGACAGTTGTCGGGCATCGAATCCCAGATGTCGTGCGGCAGAGGAGGGACACGCAGGGTAGCCGCCGGGGCGACCGGGGCGCGGCCATCCGAGGTTTCCAACCGCGCGGGCGCAGGGGACTTTGGAGTGTCAACGGCGTCACCGGATTCATCCGCGAGGGGACCATCGATTTCCTGCACCTCGGTCGCCTGCACCAAACGAATCAGCTCCGGCTGCGGGACCTGCTGGCGTACGGCGGATTCGACAGCCGTCACTCCATCCTCGGAAGTGATCTCATTATCCGGTGCCGTTTCAGCCGGCACAGCTGGCAATCGCTCCCCGCCAGCCGCCGCCTGGGGACGAAACCGACGCGGGTCGCGCTCCGGGAACTCAGGTAGCGTGTAGCCGTAGAGCTGGGTTGTGGGGGGAGGTAGCGCCGGATCCGTTGGATTCGAAGGATCAAAGAACCGCGACGCCGGATGTGGGAGCACGTTGTAGCCGTCAGGAGGCTGCCAAGGCCGTTGGCCGCTCTTCTGGTGCAGGATTTGGTACGAGTCGCGGTCCGCATTCCGCAAATAGCGCGCGCGGGTACAGCCGGCTAGCAAAGCCAGCATCGCCAAGCACAACATGATCCGTGCGCGCGGCTGCACACGAGTCCTCCATCGACGGTCCCGACATCGCCAGCACAAACCCCCGGGGCATTACAACTTCTAATATCGGCGCATTCTGTCACGCGATGGATGAGAAAGCGCTCCGAGTCGACATGCCGTTTGGAAAATCAGTCCGCATTCGGCTGGCTTGCGGGCGGTGCATTCCATTCATGGCAAGCTGGCAGGAGAATCCAATGGATGGCCACAGGCATCGTGCCTGTGGCTACCCATCGCTGTTGCGCCATCATGTAGTCTCGACCACGACAGATTTTCCGTCCGGAAGCCGGTTCAAGTCGTCCGCTGGCAGCGAATCTGCAGTGGGGCCCCGAAAGCGAACATCCCCCAATCGCACCAAACTTCCCATCTCCGGCAAATCCCGTGGACGCGGTGGCTGGCACCGGGTTCGGCACCGGGTTCCCGTCTGAGTTGATTGACCGATTGCCCCAAATCGCTAGAATAGTCCGATAGAGGGGAGCCACGATCCGCTGATGGTAGCTCGTCCGATCCGCTCAGACGATCAACGGAAGCCCGGTTTTGCCGTCGCCAACGCGATCCGCCAGGTCTCGTGGTTTCTGCCCTTTTTTTTGATGCCTGAATGGTTTTCGAGGGGGCGGGTTGAGGTTGTGCCATTCCGCGCGGAATCAGCCTCGAGTCTCGCTGGACGATGGGCCTAATATGTAAGGATACCACCATGTCGTCGACTTGCACCAATCGGTACACGTTGTGCACCGAGCGGATTCCTTGGGGACTGAGTCTTGTAGTGTTGCTGGGATTGGGTTGGGGAACCGGTTGCAACACGCGAACTACACAACTCGGCAACGCTTCAACAGCGACAGACAAAGTTCGCGACGCATCGGACTCGGCAAACAGTCGGGTGGGGGCGAACCCTGAGGCGGTAGATTTCGCGGGCATGTCGACATCGACTACCGAGACCAAAGCACTGGCAACTTAGGCGATTGAGGCTAAACCTTTGATTGCCAAGACCAACGATCCGACCGGCGCATCTGCCGCCTCGGAAGCGGCATCAGATGTTGGCCGACACACCGACGACTCACGCCCGGCCGAACCGCGGACAGTCTCAACTTTGGCGACTCACAAACAGACCCGTAGTTTTCGACCAACTCGTAACGGAATCCCTATTCGGC